>NZ_JAKUFX010000043.1:0-41075 GCF_022663635.1 Bacillus cereus group sp. BfR-BA-01356
CTTAAATGTTTCATCATATGTTCTTCTAATTTTCCCCATAAAAAAATCCCCCTTATAGTAGACAGGATATAAAGCTTTCTTTTTTCTGTCTACTATAGGGGGAGCATATCACTTTAATGAGGGCTTATTTCATATTTACTTCCCAAACCGTTTGCGATATCCACATTTCCTGCAAAGTTCTTCAACCGCAACTCTTTTCGAAAATCCATCGACAATGTTTGTTGCTCTTTCACCTTCAATAATGTTAGAAAATGAATCATTATTAATATTCCCAAGGTTAATAATCCCTTCACCATCTAAACAACAAGGAATAACTGTTCCATTCGCTAAAATACCCGCTTGATTACGAAGTCCATGACAGAATCCTTTCCCATCATCCTCTTCCTCATGTAATGCTGGCCACTGGAATTCATAGTCTTGATTAATAAAGACACGTTCTGCAATTTTTATACCTTTTCCTGGTGTAAGCTTCTCTTCAATTTGATAAGATAGATCAAATTCATTTTCAATTATAGATAATAACTCTCTATTTTTCTGGATTTCAGCATTTGTTTTATTATCCTGAGTTAAATTCCATAACCTTAACGATACAATTAAATCTGATTGACTTGTCGCTTCCCTAATGAAGGAAAGTATACTCCTTACATAGCCCTCTTTATCTTGCGAACCTGGATGTCCATCAAAACTATGCAGTGAAAAATTCATTTGTCTTAACGCAGGCTTATTTAACAGCCTATGTCTTCTCTTATTAATTAACGTTCCGTTCGTTGTAATATTAACTTTAAACCCTTTTTCATGACTTAAGTCTAATAGTTGATCTATTTTCGGATGGAGCAACGGCTCACCCTTCACGTGCAAATAAATGTAGTCTGTGTGAGGTTTAATTTGGTCTAATCTTTTAGCAAAATCCTCCACAGAAATGAATTGCTTCTGCCTTTCCGTCGGCGGACAAAAGCTACACGCAAGATTACATACACTCGTAATCTCCAAGTAAAACTTCTTAAACTTCTTCACCTTTAATTCCTCACTTCTCTAACTACTTATACTTTTTCCTCTTCATATTACAGCATATTTTTATGGAAATAGAAACATACTTATTTTAGGAAATCTACATACCATCTAATAATATTTAAAAGACCATCGGTAATTTTTGTCCAATGGTCTTTTTATCCTTTTATATACAAAGAATAAATTTATTTATGATACGGTTCATCGTAACTATTCTAAATAAGGTTATTTTTTATTATTTTCATAATTAAATTTAACAAAAAAGGTAGTGCCTTCCGATCCTGTTTGAATTTCTATTTTTGCATTATGGCGGGCAGCGATGGCATAACATACACCTAACCCCAATCCAGTTCCATTATCTTTGGTCGTGTAAAACGGCGTACCCAGTTTCTCTAATACTTCAGGCCTGATACCTTTTCCTTGATCCCGCACTGCAAGCACCACACAATTTTGACCTTCCTTGTAAGTGCTAATGGTTAGAACTTTCCCTGTATTCATCGCTTCTAAGCCATTACGATATAGATTCATTAATAATTGCCGTATCTCATTACGATTTAAAAGTAATTCTGGAATGTCATTTGTATCGACTTGAATATATTTATTTTGATTGTACGTATCAATCTTTATTAAAGGAATAATATCGCGGATAATTGAATTTAAATCTAACATCTGCAAATCCAATTTCCTTGTATTACCCATTGAGAGAAATTCAGTAATAATAGAATTGGCACGGTTAAGTTCTTCAATCATTAAATAAAAGTACTTATTATGTTTCTCATAGGTATTCTCTTCTTTTAATAACTGTAAAAATCCCAGTACTGTTGTCATTGGATTTCTAATTTCATGGCTGATACCTGCTGCCATTTGCCCTATTAAATCTATATTGGATAATCTTTTCAATTCCTGTTCATATTTCTTTTTTTCCGTTATGTTTTTAAAAATACAACAAATACCATCATCATATGGGTATGCAATAACTTCGTGCCAATATTCATCTGCAGTAGAAAGAAATTCGAAATGAACTGTAGTTCGCTCTGACATCGCACGATGAAATTCCTTATACATAACTGTGTCAATTTCACTCGGGAAAACATTCCATATATTCTTTCCTAATACATCTTTTGCTGTTTTTCTTTGCGGAAAATATTGGTACTTATTTACGTACGTAAATTCCCATTTATTATTTAAAATAAAAAATCCATCCGTAATACATTCAATCACACTTGTAACTTTTTCATTAGCAGCAGCTAACTCTCTCGTTCGCTCTTCCACTATGCTCTCTAGTTGATCCATATACAACAAATTCGAAAACGTAGGGGCTGTGGCATCAACGATAGATTTTGCTAGTTGAAGTTGGGAATCATCATAATTGTGAGCTTTTCCTTCTTTGCCAACGACGATTACCCCTAATACTTCTCCCATTGAAACCAATGGAATCATCAATAGACCCTTACTATCTATATTTTTTGTTTGAATAACCTCTTGGATCTTGGCTTCATAGCTTTTCTCTGTCCAATCCGCTTCTGTCCAATGACAGTCCTTACTTAATTTCGTTGTTTTAATTGTTGTTTTATCTAGCGGATCTAGAAGATGAGCAGTCATATTTTTACTCTCTAAAATCTGTTCTAGGTAAAAAAAGCATTTATCAAAACTCTCCTGTATCGAGGAACACATCGATAAATCACGTGTAACATTTAGTAACAGTTGTTTCTCAGCAATAAGGTTTTCCTTTTGTTTTAAATTATTTGCGTTTTGAATTGCAACCGCAGCCATATTTACATAAGCTTCAACACTTTGAATTTCTGAATCTGTTAAGTTCATCGGAATTCCATAATCAAATAAAAAAACTAGACCAAATAACTCTTGCCCAAATGAGATAGGCAGAGCTAATAAGGACTTAATTTTGAATGCATTAACCGGTCTCGGATCTGGTCGATGATCCTTTGAGGTATCAGGAATATAGATGGTTCTTTTCGTTTCAATAACTTCTTTTGCCAGTAAGTCTATTTCAGGATCAATTACTTGAGTATCGAGCGTTACACCATTTATAGTCTCTGGTTTTCCTGCAAACCCTCTAAATGTTCCATCTTCCTGGGGTAAATAAATTCCAACAGCATCGCACCTAACAATCTCCTCTGATATCGCCATTGTCACACGCTGCAATACGTCACGTAGTTCTAATTTCGTATTTATTATTTTTGTTATATTCGCGAGCCTAGAATATCTCGTCTGATCACTTACCATTCACATAGCCTCCAGTTATAGGCATAATAAAATAAATATGATAATATCAGTGTTTTATATAGAATACATTACTTATGATACGGTTCCCCACGATTAATCCGAAACGCTCTATACACTTGCTCAAGCAACACTAATCGCATTAATTGGTGTGGTAATGTCATCTTTGAAAAAGAAAGTGATTCATTTGAACGCTTCATCACTTCTGAGCTTAGTCCAAGTGATCCACCAATTACAAATGCGACTTTACTCTTTCCGTATGTAGCAAGGCGATCTAGACTTATCGCGAATTCTTCTGATGACTTTTGCTTTCCTTCTATAGCTAATGCAATCACATGCGTGTCATCAGAAATTTTATCCAGTATACGTATACCTTCTTTTTCCTTTACAATTAACATTTCTGCTTCACTTAAATTTTCTGGCGCCTTTTCATCAGGCAATTCAATTACTTCTACTTTTGCGTATGCAGATAATCGTTTTAAGTATTCTGCTATACCTTGTTTTAAATATTTTTCTTTTAATTTCCCAATTGAAATAATCGAGATATTCACACGTATCCTCCACCTTACAAACATGTTATCCACAAAACTTATCCACATATTCACAAATACTACCCACATATTGTGTGAGAATCTGTGTTCGATACAACATATGTCGCCTCATTTTGACAAAATTCACATGTTTTTTTCTCTTTTTCCGAGTTATCCACATTGTTGATAACTGGCGCAACTTCACACTCATCCACAATAATATCTAACGCTAATTCAACATGCTCTAAACAACAAGGTAAATTCATTTTCTTCACCTCACTTTTCTACAATAGAAAACAGGAGGTAGGCCCTCCTGTTTTTAATACTTTTGAATGCCTAATTTCACTGTTGTTGTTACTCTTTTTGTGCCACGATAAAACGTAAGAGTCATTTTATCATTAATTTCCTTATCATATAAGGCCGTACGGAATCCAATAATATCGCGAATCGGTTTTCCATCTACCGCCACAATAACATCATGTTCTCTTAAACCAGCATCCGCACCTGGCGAAGGACTTTTCACATCCAAAATACAAACTCCCTCTGTTACAGTACCTGGTAAATGTAATGTTTTTGACCAATAATAGTTTGGAATTTCATTTAATGACCTAAGTTCAATCCCAACATATGGTCTTCTTACTTTTCCATACTTCTCAAGTTCATTCATAATCGGAACAGCTCTAGTCACCGGAATAGCAAGGCCGATTCCTTCTACTTCTTTTGCAGCAATTTTCATTGAATTAATACCAATTAATTGTCCTGCTGCATTTACAAGCGCACCGCCACTATTCCCCGGATTAATTGCTGCATCTGTTTGTAACACTTCTACTTGCCAATCATAATGTCCATCTTGATCTAAATCTACAGGGACAATACGTTCATTAGCTGAAATAATACCTTGTGTAACTGTTCCAGAAAATTGCAGTCCAAGTGGGTTTCCAATCGCAATAACTGGCTCTCCTCTGCGAACAGTATTAGAATCGCCAATTTCAATTATTTTTTTCACATGCTTTGCATCTATTTCTAATACAGCTAAGTCTGTGACTACATCGGTTCCTAATACTTTTCCAGGAACCTTCTTACCGTCACTTAGACTTACTTCAATACGATTCGCTCCAGCTACAACATGATTATTCGTTACAATATAAGCTTGACCATCTGTCTTTTTATAAATTACTCCTGATCCTGTACCGGCCTCTGAATCTGCCTCTGAAAAGTTATCTCGTTGAATGTTAATAACACCCACAACAGCTTCAGATGCACGATCAACAGCATCTACAAAGCTAATCTGTTTAATCCCTTGAGCTTCGGCCATATTACTTCCGCTTGCTTCAGCTTGCGGAAGCGTATCAGCAGAATTTGAAAATAAAGGCGCTCCAAACGCGAATAAAGAAGCTCCTACAATTGTTCCCGCTATACTAGAAAGAACTATACCTTTGTGCTTCTTTTTTCCTGCACGTTTCATACGATAATTTTCTTCATCAATAAAGGACATATTTGTTCACCTATCTTCCTGAAAACAACTATATTCACCTTTATTGTTTACTAAAATGAAGAATTATACGTATTGAATTTTTGTAGGCATTTTTGGATCTGTATCGTGAATTTCAAAGGATTCACCCACTCCAAATCCTTTTTCCTCTAGTACTTGTGATACTGACATACGCGCTAGTTCTTTCATGTTATTATCTAAGCTTAAATGGGCTAAATAAATATGCTTTGTCTCATCTGTAATTACATCTGCCATCGCTAATGCAGCATCCTCATTACAAACATGCCCAACGTCACTTAAAATACGTCGTTTAATGCTCCATGGATAACGTCCCATACGAAGCATTTCTACATCATGATTACTTTCAAATACGAAAGCATTAGCTCCCTTAATAACGCCTTTCATACGGTCACTTACGTATCCCGTATCTGTAATAAGCGCTAACTTCCTATTATTGTTATGGAAAGCATAAAACATCGGTTCTGCCGCATCATGAGAAACTCCAAATGACTCGACTTCAATATCACCAAAGGTTTTCACATCACCAACTGAGAAAATAAACTTTTGTTCAGTTGGGATATTTCCTATTAAATGTTCCATTGCATTCCATGTTTTCTCATTCGCATAAACAGGTAAATCATATTTACGTGCCAGTACACCTAATCCTTTAATATGATCACTATGCTCATGCGTTACAAGAATACCTGATACATCATTTATATTCAGTTCTGCTTGTTTAAATAAAGCCTCTGTTGCTTTACCACTTAAACCTGCGTCGACTAGTAATTTTTTTTCATCGGTTCCTACGTATAGCATATTTCCTGTACTTCCACTTGCAAGTACGCTAAAATGCAACCCCATTCTTTCTCACTCCAGTATGTTCATCAACCACTTGATTTTCCTTTTCTCCTAATTCCATAACTTGTCCTTCAATTGCATTCACAAAGAAGTCCTGCTTCTGCTCCGTTTTCAAATTCCACGTTGGAGCCAGTACTTGGTTATTAGAAGTAGATGCGGTAAGAGTGGCATAACCAATTTGCGCTTCTTTAACATGCGTATTTCCATGAATTTTATTTTTTAAATACAAATTTTCTAAAGCTGTTTGAGCCGTAATAATTTCTTGCTCTTTCGTTTTTTCACCTTCGCCCATTTCTTTTAAATCAGTTAGCATTGTCTGCGTATATGAAACAAGTTCATTTTTTTCATTTAATTCCACAACAATCATCGCCTGATTATTATAGAAAATAGGCTTATCTTTATATTTTTGGAAGAAATAAATTTTAGAGTCTTTCACCGCTCCAAATTCATACTTTTGTCCATCCAATACATAGTTCTTCAAAAATTCATTATACTTATCTTTTGATAATGATTTCGTATTTAAAAAAGGCTCTTTTAGCTTACTTTCTATCTTGTACATATTTTGTATATGCACTGTTTGATTTTTCAAAGACTGTATATCTTCTTCTTTAAAAGCTTTATTTTCCGCTCTAATAAATGACTCTTTTTTCGGTTCTTTAGGGATATTTCCCATCGTAATTTTGTTTGCTTTTAATTCTTGATCTATCTTTGTTTCTGCAATAAGCTCCAATTGATTACTATCTTGCTTTTGAATGAATTGGAAAATGAGAAAGAGGTCCAAAACAAAAAAGGTCACAATAAATATGGTTTTAATCCGATCCCAATCCATTTAGTCCTCCCTCACTCCACTCATAGATTTTCTGTTTACCTGTTTCATCTTCAACAAGCTTTACATACCAAATTGGTTGTAATCGAACTACTTGTCCATCTAGTGATAACTTGTATCCAATACCAATATCCTTAATTACTTGTTTCTTTATCTCTGGATTATTTTCTAGAGATGCTATTACAACATGCCCTGACGGAAGAGTAACCTTCTGTTCTATACCTTTAGTATTTAAAGACAGCAACGGTCTTTCATATTCCATTACTTCTTCTGATCCCCATATTTGTCTCAATTCAGCTAATCCATCTTCATTGAATACTGAATATCCATCTTCATTTAAACGAAATACTGTCTCTCCTTTATTCATATAGTCCAAACGATATGAATCCAAACTTCCACTGTGACCACTTACGAATTCAAAGCTTTTTTGTAAAAGCATTAAATTATCTATCGTTTTCTCAGTTAAGACAGAAGAGTTTTTATACTTTAGCATGTGACGATCGTTTTCAATTTCCATGGATCTAATACCATCTGTAAATGTTTCTTTCGACATCTCGGTAATCGGACTTAAATAACGAGGATCACTAAACAGAGCATTCTTAAACGTATCAACTGCTAAATTAGATGAAATATATGTTATATTGTTTAACTCTGTCGTTCCATCTGGTAAAAATAACTTTTTCATATCATTAAGTTGATAATCAAAATAAGGCTTTGCTGATACTATAAATTGATTTTGGGCATTTACAATATCTTTTAAATACACGCCACTTAATTTTGCCTCGTATATTTTAAAGTTATCACCATCAGAAACAAAGTTAATTTTAATTTCTTGATCCTTACTTCGAGAAGGATCGAGGAGAATACGATTAAAATGTTTAGGCTTATCTGTACTCTTCTCTTTCATGTTAAACATGGATTTTACTGCATCAAATGGGATATCGGTAGGGAAAACAAGTTCAACTTTCCCTTCACCATGCACATATGAAAGGAAATCACCCTTAGTGATTGATATCTCTTTAAAATCATGTAGTTCCCCTACTTCCAGAGGCTTATAGATTGATTCTATATCTGCCTCTCTTCTGCTCCCATAATGATTTTTATCTTTATGCACGATGATAGAAGTAGGACGGACAACATCGGAAATTTTAGTTTGGTTCATTCCTTCATTTCCCTGCACAAATTTCGCGTTTTGCATGGATGTAGAGTCTGGCACATACGTCCATAGGTTAAAAGTAAGAAATAGGCTAATTACAACTAGGTTAATTAAAACTATTGTTTTAAAGTTTTCCATACTCATTCCCAATCGTCCTCTTCATCTGCTGCCATTGGTAACGTGAAATAAATAGTTGTCCCTTTTCCTTCTTCACTCTTCGCCCAAATAGAGCCACCATGTGCCTCAATCATTTCTTTTGCAATTGCTAATCCAAGCCCAGTACCACCCATTTGTCTTGAACGAGCTTTATCTACGCGATAAAAACGTTCAAAGATTTTATCAACGTTTTCTTTTGGAATACCCATTCCTTGGTCACTTACACTAATTTCTAATAAATCACCGCGATCACGTAAACGATATGTTACTGTTCCACCTTCTGGTGAATACTTTAATGCGTTAGAAATAATGTTATACAGCACTTGAGTAATTTTGTCAGTATCCATATCAATAAATCTAGATTTCTTAGAGAAAGATCGTTTGAAACTTACATTTTGCTCTTTAGACATTTCAAAGCGATCAATAATATTATTAAAGAAATCAGTAAAGTCGACCCATTCTTTCATTAAACGATGCTCTGTACTATCAAGTTTAGATAGCTGTAACAACGCATTTACAAGTCTAATCATTCTTTCTGTTTCTTCTTGTGTAACCGTTAAAAATTGTGGTGCAATATTTGGATCCTGCCATGCTCCATCTGTAAGTGCCTCTAAATAACTGCGCATCGTCGTTAATGGCGTCCTTAATTCATGAGAGACATTCGCTACAAACTCACGGCGTTCCCGTTCTATACGCTCCTGCTCTGTTACATCATATAGTACAGCAATTAAGCCATTTGCCTTCCCTGTTTCTTTTTGAATAACAGAGAAACTAGCACGTAAAATATATGGTTCGTTTCTCGTACTAAAATCTAATAAAACAGAATCTGGCTCTTCATATAAATGATCGAGCGTAAATTCTTCCTGTATTCCTAATACCTCTAAAACAGATTGATCGAGCGCTGTTTCACGAGAAACATTTAACATCTTTTCCGCAGGATCATTTAGTAAAATAATATCCCCTTTTCGGTCAGTAGCAATTACTCCATCTGTCATATGTGATAAAACAGATGATAATTTACGCCTTTCACTTTCTGTAGAAGAACGAGCTTGTTGTAATTTTTTCGATAAATTATTGAAGGATAATGCCAGTTGTCCAATTTCATCATGGCTATGCACTTTTACTTTTCTCGAATAATTTCCTTTTGCCATTTCGATTGCTTGTCTCCGCATATCTGAAATTGGTCTTGTAATTGTTTGAGCCAATAAAATCCCAAGTACGGCCGTTACTAATAAAGCAATTACTGTTCCCGTAGCAAAAATTTGATTTATATCCTTCATTTGTTTATATACATCTTCCATAGATGCCACAATGTAAATAACACCAAGCGCATCCTTACCGTTATCATCTAGAATCGGAGTAAGCATAACTTGAACACGATGACCTGTACTACCATCCTTCTCAATTTTCACTTCCGGCTTTTTTTGTACTAACACTCGCTGAACAGCTATATCAGTTGATGTTCGATTCACCTTATTCTGCTTTGATTCATCTGAAATAGCCAGTAACTTTCTGTGCGAATCAAATACACTTACCTCTTGTATAACTTTCTTCTGATCAGAGGCAAATTTTCGAATTGAAGTTTTAATCGTTTCATCTGTTGACTCTGTTTCTGCTTTTGTATAACTTTTTTTAAACTCTTGCTTCAAATTATATGATAATAAGTTTGTTTGCTGCGTTAAAGAATCCCTAAAACCTTGTACTAAGCTCTTCTCTAATTCCCTTACGAAATATACTCCAATAACTTGCATCGCTATTAATATTAATAGCATATATATAAGCACAAATTTTAAATGAATAGATTGAAAAAAACCAACTTTCTTCATATACTATTCCTGCTCTGGGTCACGCAAGTAATACCCTACTCCACGTCTAGTTACAATTAAAGTAGGATGGCTTGGATTATCTTCAATTTTTTCACGCAAACGACGTACTGTAACGTCTACTGTGCGCACATCTCCAAAATAGTCATAACCCCAAACTGTTTGTAATAAATGTTCGCGTGTCATAACTTGTCCTAAATGTTTCGCTAAATAATGTAGCAACTCAAATTCACGATGTGTAAGCTCGATATTTTCCTCACGCTTCGTTACACTATATGCATTTGGATTAATCACAATTGGTCCAATAACCATTTCTGTATTTTCTTCTTTTTCCGCAGCACCACCTTGTTGATGGCGGCGTAAATTCGCCTTCACACGAGCAAGTAATTCCCTTGTACTAAATGGCTTCGTTACATAATCATCTGCCCCAAGCTCAAGCCCTAATACTTTATCAATCTCAGAGTCCTTTGCTGTAAGCATAATAATCGGCATTTCTGAGCTTTTACGTATTTCACGGCAAACCTCTAAGCCATCTTTACCTGGTAGCATAATATCTAATAAAACCATATCTGGTTGCTCTTCATTAGCCTTTTCAATTGCTTCATCACCATCATGCGCCATTACTATTTCAAAACCTTCTTTTTCTAGGTTAAACTTCAAAATATCTGCAATCGGCTTTTCATCATCAACTACTAAAATTTTCTTTCCCATCATCGTCTATTTCCTCCTTATAAAAATATGGTCAATAATCCCTAAACATATTGATGTTTACATAGTATGTCCTATATGACCGCATCCTTTGTTTAAGTATTTTCTCCTCTATTCTCATAGACTCATGTATGATCCACTTTTACACGGCATCCTATACGATCTATAGAAAAACCTCTAGCTTCAACTGCTAGAGGCTCCTCGTTCTATTTTAAAATAACTACTCAGTTTTGTAAAATTACATAAATAAAAAGGATATTAAGTGGGCCCACTTAATATCCTGAGAGTGGCTCGGGACGGAATCGAACCGCCGACACGAGGATTTTCAGTCCTTTGCTCTACCGACTGAGCTACCGAGCCAAAACTATATATAAAACCACTAATGGTGGTATAAACAAAAGTGGCGGTCCCGACCGGGGTCGAACCGGCGATCTCCTGCGTGACAGGCAGGCATGTTAACCACTACACCACGGGACCAAAAATAAGCAAAAAAAAACATGACCCGTACGGGATTCGAACCCGTGTTACCGCCGTGAAAGGGCGGTGTCTTAACCACTTGACCAACGGGCCACGAAAAATAAAATGGTGAGCCATGAAGGACTCGAACCTTCGACCCTCTGATTAAAAGTCAGATGCTCTACCAACTGAGCTAATGGCTCATACTCACCAACGTCATATTTTCATGACGACAAGATGTATCATAACATGTATTGTGTATTTATTGCAATACTTTTTTTGTTTTTTTATAAAAGAATAAGAAAAAACTCATGCAGACATGAGTTTTTTCTAAAAAATGTTAATTAAGCTTCGTATACGTTACGAACAATATTTGTTTGGTTACGATCTGGTCCAACTGAGAACATAGATATTTGAATTCCTGTTAACTCAGAAACACGTTCTACGTATTTTCGTGCATTTTCAGGAAGTTCATCTAATGATTTTACACCAGTAATATCTTCTTCCCAACCTGGAAGCTCTTCATATACAGGCTCACATTTCGCTAAAATGTTTAAGTTAGCTGGAACTTCATCAATAACTTCGCCATTGTATTTGTAAGCTACACAAATTTTAAGAGTTGGAATACCTGTTAAAACGTCGATAGAATTTAATGATAGATCCGTTAAACCACTAACACGACGTGCATGTC
This sequence comes from Bacillus cereus group sp. BfR-BA-01356, assembly GCF_022663635.1. Taxonomy (NCBI): domain Bacteria; kingdom Bacillati; phylum Bacillota; class Bacilli; order Caryophanales; family Bacillaceae; genus Bacillus; species Bacillus cereus group sp. BfR-BA-01356. The sequence goes on from NZ_JAKUFX010000043.1 coordinate 11,946, forward strand.
TTACAACAACGCTATCGAACCAACCTACGCGGCGTGGACGACCAGTTGTCGTTCCATACTCGCGACCAACTTCACGAATTTGATGACCAATTTCATCATGAAGCTCAGTAGGGAATGGACCATCACCAACGCGGCTTGTATATGCTTTACATACACCTACAACGCGAGTAACTTTCGCAGGACCAACTCCAGTTCCAACTGTTACACCGCCAGCAATTGGGTTAGAAGATGTAACGAACGGGTACGTACCGTGGTCAATATCAAGCATAACACCTTGCGCACCTTCAAATAATACACGGTGATTATTATCTAATGCATCATTTAATACAACAGACGTATCACATACATATTGCGCGATTTGTTGCCCGTACTCGAAGTACTCTTCAAAAATTTCTTCTACAGTGAAACCTTCTGTATCGTACATTTTTTCAAATAAACGATTTTTTTCTACTAAATTGCGCTCAAGCTTCTCTTTAAATGCTTCACGGTCTAAAAGATCAGCCATACGAATACCAATACGAGCAGCTTTATCCATATATGCAGGACCGATACCTTTTTTCGTTGTACCGATTTTGTTATCACCTTTACTTGCTTCTTCTAACTCATCTTGTTTTAAGTGGTAAGGTAAAATAACATGTGCACGGTTACTTACACGTAAATTATCAGTACTTACACCACGATCGTGTAAGTATTTTAACTCTTCAAGTAATGCTTTTGGATCTACTACTAATCCGTTTCCGATTACACAAATTTTCTCTTTATAGAAAATACCAGATGGAATTAAGTGTAATTTATATTTAACTCCGCCGAAAACAATTGTATGTCCCGCGTTATTTCCACCTTGATATCTTGCAACTACTTCCGCATGCTCAGAAAGAAAATCAGTGATTTTACCTTTTCCTTCGTCGCCCCATTGTGTTCCTACAACTACTACTGAAGACATTATTAAAGCACCTCCGCAATTTTCAAACGATCTATTCAAACAATATAATTGTACCAAAACCGAAAGAGAAGTCAACCGAAAAGCGAACATTTTTTCACAAAAAAACATTTTCGTTCGTAAGAATTATATATTTAACTTATGAAAGCCTTATCTTTCTTATAAAAAAAAAGAAACACATCTTATTATAAGAAATGTGTTTCTTTTTTATACTGCCTTTATGCTGGTGGAGCATGTCCATCCTCAAAACGACGTTCTAAGTTAACGAACTTATTGAACTCTTTGACGAATGCAAGTTCCACTGAACCTACTGGACCGTTACGTTGTTTTGCAATAATAATTTCAATTGTATTTTTGTTTTCCGTTTCTCGATCATAGTAGTCTTCACGATATAGGAAAGCTACAATATCAGCATCCTGCTCAATACTTCCAGATTCACGAATATCAGACATCATCGGGCGTTTATCTTGACGAGATTCTACACCACGAGATAACTGTGATAAAGCAATAACAGGCACTTGCAATTCACGCGCAATCCCTTTTAAGGTACGAGAAATCTCAGATACTTCCTGCTGACGGTTCTCACCTGATTTCCCACTTCCTTGAATAAGCTGCAAATAGTCAATCAAAATCATACCAAGACCTTGTTCTTGCTTTAATCTACGACATTTTGCTCGAATCTCATTTACTTTAATACCTGGCGTATCATCAATATATATACCAGCATTTGAGAGACTCCCCATTGCCATTGTTAATTTTGCCCAATCATCGGAAGTTAATGAACCAGTACGAAGTCTTTGTGCATCAATATTCCCTTCTGCACAAAGCATACGCATAACAAGCTGATCAGCACCCATCTCCAAACTAAAAATCGCTACATTTTCATCCGTTTTCGTCGCTACGTTTTGTGCAATATTTAATGAAAATGCCGTTTTCCCTACTGATGGACGTGCTGCCACGATAATTAAATCATTTCGTTGGAAACCTGCTGTCATCTTATCTAATTCAGTAAACCCAGTTGGTATCCCAGTAACTTCACCCTTTTGATTATGCAAAAGTTCAATTTTGTCATAAGCATCTACAAGAACATCTTTAATGTTTTGGAATGCTTTTGCATTCGTTTGATGGGATACTTCTAATATTTTTTTCTCAGCCTCGTTTAAAAGACCATCCACATCATCTTCTCTCTCGTATCCATCCGATACAATATGAGTCGCCGTGCGAATTAAACGACGTAAAAGCGCCTTTTCAGCGATGATGCGTGCGTAATATTCTACGTTAGCTGCAGTTGGCACAACTTCTGCTAACTCTGCTAAGTAAGAAACCCCACCAACCTCTTCTAGTAATCCTTGATCAGCCATTGCTGATGTCATCATTACTAAGTCAATCGGCTCTCCCTTATCAGATAGCCCAAGCATGACTTCAAAAATCTTTTGATGTTTCGTTCGATAGAACGAATCAGGTACCAATAACTCTGATGCTGAAGTTAACGCATCTTGATCAATCAATATGGCCCCTAAAACCGCCTGCTCAGCCTCTATATTATGCGGAGGGGTACGATCAGCAAGTACATCACTCATACGCAATCCTCCTTGCTTAATTTATTTTTATTGTTCACTAACATGAACTTTTACTGTTGCTGTTACTTGTGGATGCAATTTCACAGTAACGTTTGTATAACCTAACGCGCGGATTGCATCGTCCATTTCAAATTTACGTTTATCAAGTTTAATCTTGTGTGATTTTTGCATTGCATCTACGATTTGTTTGCTTGTGATAGAACCAAATAAACGGCCACCTTCTCCAGATTTCGCCTTTAATTCTACAGTTAATTTCTCTAAAGTCTCTTTTAACTCTTTTGCATTTTCAAGCTCTGCTGCTGCATCTTTTTCTTCTTTACGCTTTTGAGCTTCTAAAGTTTTCATACTGCTATTTGTTGCTTCAGCAGCTAATCCTTGTTTCAGTAAGAAGTTATTTGCATAGCCATCTGGTACGTTTTTTACTTCTCCTTTTTTACCTTTACCTTTTACGTCTTTTAGAAAAATTACTTTCATGATTGTGTGCCTCCCTGTAAATAGTCATCAATAACAAATCGAAGCTTCTCCTCAGCTTCATCTACTGTAACATTTTTCATCTGTGTGGCTGCATTCGTCAAATGCCCGCCACCGCCTAAGTTTTCCATAATTAGCTGCACATTCACTTCACCTAAAGACCTGCTGCTAATTCCAATGAGGTTCTCGCCACGTTTCGCAACAACAAATGATGCAATAATCCCTGTCATCGTTAATAACGTGTCTGCCGATTGCGCAATAAGCACTTGATCGTAGTAATCATCACTATCAACTTTAGCAATCGCAATTCCATTTTTATAAATGTACGCATTTTTTATAGCTTTTGCAACCCGTAAATACTGATCCATATCTTCCTTTAAAAGTTCTTGTACAAGTACAGTATCTGCACCATGTGAGCGTAAATAAGAAGCAGCATCAAATGTACGAGCCCCTGTCCGGAATGTGAAACTTTTCGTGTCGACAATAATACCCGCTAACAATGCCGTCGCTTCTAACATTGTCATCTTTAAATTTTTAGGTTGATACTCAAGTAATTCTGTAACCAATTCTGCTGTTGAAGAAGCATATGGTTCCATATAAACTAGCAATGGGTCTTCAATAAAATCTTCTCCACGGCGATGATGATCAATAACTACCACATTTTCAATTTTATGTAACAGTTTTTGCTCCATCACCATAGAAGGTTTATGCGTATCGACAACAACAAGTAACGACTCATCATTTGCAAATTCCATCGCTTGCTCTGGAGTAATAAAATGAGACCATAACTCCTCATTTTGTTTCACTTTGTCCATCAAACGCTTAATTCCTTTATCGGAATCATTTTCATCTAACACAATATATCCTTTACGCTCATTTAATTGAGCTACTTTTAAAATACCAATCGCAGCACCAATTGCGTCCATATCAGGAGCCCTATGCCCCATAATAATGACATTACTACTTTCTAATACTAAATCCTTTAACGCATGCGAAATGACCCTGGCGCGTACACGGGTACGTTTTTCAACCGGATTTGTCTTACCTCCATAGAACTTAACTTTACCTGTCGCTTGTTTAATAGCTACTTGGTCTCCCCCACGCCCAAGCGCAAGATCTAAACCAGATTGAGCCATTGCTCCAAGCTCTGATAAAGGTAAATCACCTGATCCGACACCCACACTTAATGTAAGTGGTATATTCCTTTTAGATGTTTCTTCACGCACCTGATCTAAAATGCTAAATTTCCCTTTCTCCATCTGCGTCAAAATACTTTCATTTAGCACAACGAAGAATCTTTCTGAAGATGCACGTTTTAAATAAGCACCATACTTAAGTGCCCATTCATTTAGTCGCGATGTCACAAGACTTGTTATATTCGTACGTAATTGATCATCTAATCCTTGTGTAACTTCATCATAATTATCCAAATAGATGACAGCTAAAACAGTCCTTTGATCCTCGTACATCTTTTCGATTTCTGTTTGTTCCGTTACATCAAAGAAATAAATTAACTTTTCTTCTTTCCTTACAAAAACGCGAAACTTTCGATTATTTAAAGAGACTATATCATCAGAAGTTTCTCCTTTAATGAAAAGAAGTAATGTTTCTGATACATCGTAAAGGTGCCATCCAGCTAATGCGTGCTGTCCCAGACATGAAGATAAATAAGGATTTGCCCAATCAATCCCATAATCCTTATTGTATAACAAAATACCAATCGGCATTTGGTTAAATGCTTCATTACTTACTTTCTTTACTCTTGTAATCATATCTGTCGTATGCTTTTCGAAATTCCTTTGAAAATTAAGTTCAAATCGTATAACGATAAAGAATACGATACAAAAAATGACAAAAGCAGCTATACCCATAATTAAATGAAAATAACAGAGAATTGAAATGAGCACAAACACAAAAAATGCCAATACATAAACAGGATATAAAAACCACTGTTTCTTATCAAATTCAGGCATGTATACAACTCCTATAAAGTAAAACTAACTTACCTTCCAGTTAGTTAAACAGATTAAAATAGTATAAGGAATATTATTTTATCCCCCTATTTTAGAACGCAATGAAATCCCTAAGTCAATTATACCTAAGATTGTCACAAGAGGAAACAGCATCGGAATAAACATGCATGCAATAAAACTAATAATAGGAACCCCTTTAGTAAAACCTTTTCTATACGCTAAAAAGGCGATAAATGTCAGACCTTGCAGTACAAGCAATAGTGCAAATATGACATTTAGGTTAGAAAATACCATATGTAAATATGATGTTGGTTCTACTTTTATAAAAGTTGCTAACAAAATAAATATAACGTAATACCAAATGATACTCTTTGGTAATTGTATATCTTTAAATTTAGGCCAAGATATAACTTCATGTTTTAACTTTTTCAAAACACTACCTGATATTATCACTGTAATCCAAGAAAAACATACTGAAACTAGCACAAGTATACTTGGAAGTAACGATTGTAATATATCATTCATTTGTGCAAGTAACTCTTTTTGTTCCTTACTAATCGGCATACCTGTAGCACTTACTATCTTTTCGCTTTTCGCCATACTTTCACTAAACATACTTTGCATTTGCTTCATTATATCTATGTTGAAAAACTTTATACTCGCAACATAAATAAGTACAAAACCAATTAAGTATGCAAGCGTCCCCGCTATTAAGATTTCCACTGGCTTTTTTCTTGTTTTATACATATATCCTAAAACAATCCCTATCAATCCAAACATAATTGTCTTCACTAAATTCAGCGGTTGACTCACAATAATAGTAACAAAAAGTGCCGCTACAAAAATCACGAGCACATTAGATAGTTTATGTCTTATCATTAATAGTATAAATGGTAACGGCAACGCAAAAGTTACAACTGTACCCAAAATCGGAACATACATAGATATAAGCAATAAAATTGCATATATAGCTAATAATGCTGCACCTTCTGTAATAAACTTTGTTTGTTTCACATTTTAACCTCTCTTTCAAAAAGAAAAGCATAGCAAAATGCACAGTAGAGTCCCACTCTACTGTGCATTTCATACGCTATTATTCACCAACATATGGTAAAAGTGCCATTTGACGAGCACGTTTAATTGCAACTGTAAGTTTGCGTTGGTATTTTGCGCTTGTTCCTGTTACACGACGAGGTAAAATTTTACCACGCTCAGAAACGAAACGTTTTAATAAATCAACATCTTTATAGTCAATGCGAGTGATGCCGTTAGCTGTGAAGAAACACACCTTACGACGTTTCGCACGTCCACCTTTGCGTCCTGCCATGTCTATTTCCCTCCATTCTTTGTTAAAACTAACAAATTTACTGTATTAGAACGGTAAATCGTCGTCGGAAATGTCGATCGGTTGACCTACATTTGAAAATGGATCGTCATTCTTCGTAAATCCAGAATTACCTTGGTTACCTGAATTACTAGATTGACCAAATGGGTTAGAGCCTTGGTTACCGAAACCAGCTCCTGATGGTTGCTGATTAAATGAACCACGTTGCTCCCCACCGCCATTACGCGGCTCTAAAAATTGCACGCTTTCCGCAAGAACTTCTGTTACGTATACACGTTTACCATCTTGTCCCTCGTAATTACGAGTTTGAAGACGTCCATCTACGCCTGCTAAGCTACCTTTTTTCAAATAATTTGCTACGTTTTCTGCTTGTTTACGCCATATTACACAATTAATAAAGTCAGCTTCACGCTCACCTTGCTGATTGGCAAATGCGCGATTCACAGCTAACGTAAAAGTAGCTACTGCGACACCATTGGGCGTGTAACGTAAGTCAGGGTCCTTAGTTAAACGACCAACGAGGATAACACGATTCATCAATCGAACCACTCTCCCTTATATATCAATTATTTTTCTTCTTCTTTAACAACGATATGACGAAGGATGTCTTCGTTGATCTTAGCTAAACGGTCGAATTCGTTAATCGCTTCTGCGTTAGATTTCACGTTTAAGATCATGTAGAAACCTTCACGTAAGTCGTTGATTTCGTAAGCTAAACGACGCTTACCCCACTCTTTCGTGTTAATGATTTCTGCACCATTGTTTGTTAAAACACCTGCAAAACGTTCAACTAAAGCTTTTTGAGCTTCTTCTTCAACGCCAGGACGAATGATGTACATAATTTCGTACTTTCTCATTACACTTTCACCTCCTTTTGGTCTAAACGGCCCGTAATGGGCAAGGAGCAATTAATTTATAGTAATTACTCACGAGTTTAGATTATATCATAGTAAGTTATATGAATCAACTCACCAATACATAAAAAACTTGGCAAACATATAATATATTTGCCAAGCTCATATCTTTATTTTTCCTAGGAAATATTAAATTAAACGTTAAAACGGAAGTGCATAACATCTCCGTCTTTTACGATATATTCTTTTCCTTCTAAACGTACTTTTCCAGCTTCTTTTGCAGCTGTCATAGAACCGTTTGTCATTAAATCATCGTAAGAAACTGTTTCTGCACGAATAAATCCACGCTCAAAGTCTGTATGAATAACACCAGCACATTGTGGTGCCTTCATTCCTTGTTTAAATGTCCAAGCACGTACTTCTTGAACGCCAGCTGTAAAGTAAGTAGCAAGTCCTAATAGGTCATATGCTGCACGAATTAATTGATCTAAACCAGACTCTTCAATTCCTAATTCTTCAAGGAATACTTTTTTCTCTTCTTCGTCTAATTCAGCGATTTCTGATTCGATTTTTGCACATACAACGATTACTTGAGAATTTTCATTTGCTGCAAATTCTTTTACCATTTGTACGTATTTATTTTCCGAAGGATCGATAATATCGTCTTCACTTACATTCGCTACGTATAACATTTCTTTTGTTGTAAGTAAATGAAGGCCTTTAACAATCTTCATCTGCTCTTCTGTAAATTCAACAGTACGAGCTGGTTTTCCCTCTTCAAAAGCTTCTTTTAAACGAACTAAAATTTCATGCTCATATACCGCTTCTTTATCTTTTTGTCTTGCTAATTTCGCAACACGCTCGATACGCTTATCAACAGACTCTAAGTCCGCTAAAATTAGCTCTAAATTGATTGTTTCAATATCATCAATTGGATCTACTTTCCCTGAAACGTGCGTAATATTTTCGTCTTCAAAACAACGAACAACTTGGCAAATTGCATCTACTTGACGAATGTGAGATAAGAATTTATTTCCTAAACCTTCACCTTTACTAGCACCTTTTACGATACCTGCAATATCAGTAAACTCGAATACAGTCGGAACAGTCTTTTTCGGTTCTACTAATTCCGTTAATTTATTTAAACGCTCATCTGGTACTTCTACAATCCCTACGTTTGGATCAATTGTACAGAATGGATAGTTCGCAGATTCTGCTCCTGCTTGTGTAATTGCATTAAATAAAGTGGACTTCCCTACGTTAGGTAATCCAACAATCCCAGCCGTTAATCCCATATTTTTCACTCCTATGTCTCAATCTTTCATCATTATAGATAGTAACGAAAAAAATGACAAGTTTCCGCCAAACGAAAAAAAGTAACAGTTACCTACTGTAACTGTTACTCTCCCTCTATTCTTCGTGCTTCACAAGTATTTTTTTCACCTTACGATCAAACTCTCTTCGAGGAATCATTACTGAATGGTCACACCCCTCGCACTTAATGCGGATATCCATTCCCATACGAATAATTTTCCAACGATTCTCGCCACATGGATGGGCTTTCTTCATTTCCACAACATCATACAAGTTATATTCCTTTTGCTCCATTCTCCAAACTCCCCTCCATACTAAATTGCTTTTCCACTAACTAATTCTTCACGATTATATAAAACCATACGTGGATATGGAATTTCAATTCCATGTAAATCAAGACGATTTTTAATCTCTTTACGAAGTGCCCTTGCAATAACTGCATGTTGCATCGGTTCTACTTCAGCAATAACACGTAATATAACTTCTGATGCTGCTAATGTTTGCACACCTAATAATTGAGGCGTTGTTACCATTTTTTCGTACTTTGAAGGTAATTCTACTAATAAATCTTCAATAACTTGCTCTGCTTTCGCAATATCAGCCTCATATGAAATAGATACATCAACAAACGCTACACTATTACTAACTGAGTAGTTAGTAACTTGAATAATACTTCCATTTGGTAAAGTATGAATTTCACCTGTCCAACTCTTTACTTTCGTTGTACGAAGTCCAATTTCTAAAACGACTCCTTCAAATTGACCGATTTTAACATAATCGCCAACTGAAAACTGATCTTCTAACAAAATAAATAAACCTGTAATAACGTCTTTCACTAAACTTTGAGCACCAAATCCGACTGCTAAACCAATTACCCCAGCACCCGCTAATAAACCTGATGCATTAATATCAAACACACCTAAAATCGCAATTAGCATAATGAACATAACAACGTACGCTACAATATTTTCAAGTAATTTCGCTACTGTAACTGTACGACGTTCTGAAATTTGAATTGGAGAACGACTCCCCATACGAAACGCATTTCGTACAACCGCCCTTGCAATTCGCACAACAACTGCACCAATTGTTAAAATAATACATATTTTTAATGTCGCAACTCCAATATGAGCCCAACGATCAGCATCTAATAAATACTGTTTCATAGAATTAAACCACTTCGCTAATAAATCCATGTACCTCTACCTCTCTAGCTAAAATTTCTTTTTAGTTACCCTTATTATTGTATCAGAAGTCCCCTAATTGCTGAAAAAATTTTATGATTTTAATCCTATTTTATCCCCGACATCCAGGTATAAAATGGAACGAATATATATATACTAGTACTATTATTTCCGTTTTCATTCACATTTTGCAAAAATTACGCACTTATAACTTTCCATTTTCCTCACCATATAACATATATTGAAAATTTATTAAAAGGATGGGTGCTTCATGAATATTGGAAGTTTTCGCTTACCATTTTTTGAGAAAGAAACTCAAAACGTTATGCACCAAGATCTAGAAGCCTCTGAGATAATCAGTAATTTCTTACTTACCCATATTCCTATTAAAACTAATATACCACTCATTCTCGTTTGTATCGGCACAGATCGCTCTACAGGTGACGCACTCGGCCCATTAGTTGGTACAAAACTTGAACAAATAGACATCCAAAACCTCCAAGTATTCGGTACACTAGATGAGCCAGTACATGCGCTAAATTTAGAAGAGAAAATTCAGAATATACAGAAAGAATATCCTACTGCATTTATAATTGCTGTTGATGCATGTTTAGGAAAGTCCCAAAATATCGGATCAATCACTACTGGAAAGGGACCTAGTAAACCTGGAGCTGCTATGAATAAGAAATTACCCGCAGTTGGTGATTTGCACATACACGGTATCGTCAATCTAAATGGGTTTATGGAGTTTTTCGTTCTTCAAAATACAAGATTAAGTTTAGTCATGAAAATGGCTGATGTAATCGCAAAAAGTATAAAAGAGACGGATCAAAAATTATCCGCATTAAAAAAAGCAAACCATCTATAAATAATAAGATGGTTTGCTTTTTAATTTTTCTGTGCTAATAGTTCTAAAATACGATTTAAATCTTCTTTATTAAAAAATTCAATTTCGATTTTACCTTTTTCTTTTTTCGTCTCTTTAATTTTCACATCTGTGCCAAACTTTTCTCTTAAGAACGTTTCACGTTCTACGAAAAATATATTTCGCTCTTTTTTCACTTTTTTTGTTTCACGTGAAACGTGTTGATTAATCTCTTGGACGATTTTCTCTAATTGACGAACATTTAATCCTTCTTTTTCAATGCGTTTCAATAAGGACTTCAATTGTTCTTCATCTTTTATCGTAAGTAAAGTTCTCCCATGAGCCATTGAAAGTTGACCATTTGCAATCATATCTTGTACGAAAGAAGGTAGGCTTAATAACCGAGTATAATTTGCAATGTAAGGTCTGCTTTTACCAAGACGTTTCGCTAATTGTTCTTGCGTTACATTTAGCTCATTCATTAACATCTGGTATGCCATTGCCTCTTCCATAGGATTTAAATCTTCTCGTTGTAAGTTTTCTAACAAAGCAAATTCCATCATTTGCTGTTCAGTTAATTGTCTTACAACCGCAGGTACTTTTTCTAAACCAGCCTCTTTTGCAGCACGAAATCGTCTTTCACCTGCAACAATTTCATATCCTTTAATACTCTTCCTAGCAATTAATGGTTGTAGAATACCGTGTTCCTTAATCGAAATTGCTAATTCCTGAATCGCCTCTTTATTAAAGTGTTTACGCGGTTGATATGGATTCGGCCTTAATTCAGTTACAAGAATCTCCTGAATTGTTTCCTCTTCTTTCACATCTAAATCAGGAAAAAACACATTAATTCCTCTTCCTAATCCTTTAGCCACCTGCAATCACTTCCTCTGCTAAATCTATATACACTTCTGCTCCTCTTGATTTAGCGTCATACTGCATAATAGGTTTCCCATGACTTGGAGCCTCGCTCAAGCGTACATTACGCGGAATAATCGAGCGATATACTTTATCCCTAAAATACTTTTTCACTTCATCTATAACTTGAATCCCTAAATTTGTACGGGCATCCAACATTGTTAACAATACACCTTGAATTGCTAAATTTTTATTTAAATGTTTTTGTACAAGTCGAACTGTATTTAATAGCTGACTTAACCCTTCTAGTGCGTAATATTCACACTGTACAGGAATAATAACAGAATCTGCTGCTGTTAATGCATTAATCGTTAATAACCCTAAAGATGGGGGACAGTCGATAATAATATAGTCATATTTATCACGAACTGGCTGTAATGCTCTTTGCAAACGTACTTCCCGGGAAATAGTCGGTACCAATTCAATTTCAGCACCAGCCAATTGAATTGTAGCGGGTAGAACATCTAAGTTTTCAGTTGCGGTTTTCTGTATAACCCCTTGAACATCTGCATCTTCCACAAGAACGTTGTAAATACATTGATCTAATTCAGATTTTTCAATTCCCACACCAGTCGTTGCATTTCCTTGAGCATCAATATCTACAAGAAGGACTTTTTTACCTACTTGCGCCAATCCAGCCCCTAAATTAACAGATGTTGTTGTTTTTCCAACACCGCCTTTTTGATTAGCAATAGCAATGATTTTTCCCATGATGTCACCTACTTTCAACCTTTCTATCTTATTCTAGTAACAATTACGTTTATTGTAACATGAAATAAAACTTTTTCTTTTACGTCCTTTATTAAACTTCAAAATTTATTTCTAAACTCCTTCTTCATTTAACAAGAAAATATAGTAAAAGAGACCTCTCCAATAGGATAAGGTCTCTAGCACGTCATTATTATTTTTTCTTTGGAATTTTAATTGTAATTTGATAGTACTCATCAAATTCTTCTTCCTCAGAATTAACATTCAAACCACTTTCAGTAACCATTTGTAAAGATTGTCTAATTGTATTCATAGCAATCCTCGTATCTCGACTTACTGCTTTTTGCTTTGCCTTACGCTTCGGTTTCGCTTCCTCTAGTAACTTCGCAATTCGTTCTTCTGTTTGCTTTACATTTAGTTGTTTCTCCACAATTTCCTGTAAAACCTTCAGTTGTAATTCCTCATTTTTTAAAGGAATGAGAGCGCGAGCATGACGTTCTGTAATGCTTTTTTCTAATAATGCACTTTTTATTTCTTCAGGCAACTTTAACAAGCGCAACTTATTTGCGATTGTAGATTGTCCTTTTCCAAGTCGTTGTGCCAATGCTTCTTGTGTTAAATTATGTAACTCAATCAGCTTTTGATATGCCACAGCTTCCTCGATTGCCGTTAGTTCCTCACGTTGCAAGTTTTCAATTAAAGCTACAGAAGCTGTCTCTGTATCATTTAAATTCTTTATAATTGCAGGAACCTTTTCCCAACCTAACTTTGTTACCGCGCGAAAACGTCTTTCTCCAGCAATAATCTCGTACTTATCATCCTCATATTGCCTTACAACAATCGGTTGAATAAGTCCATGTGTACGAATTGTTAATGCTAACTCATCAATACGCGCATCATCAAAAACTGTTCTTGGTTGATAACGGTTAGGGGTAATATTTACTATCGGAATTTCTTGTATTTCTTCATATACCTTTTTATCTATCTCTTCATGGCTTTCGTCTTGTAATTCGAATTCGCTCTCTTTATCTCCAAAGCCAAATAAACGAGAAAACGTATTTTTCATACATATTCCACCACCTTTTAGGCCTATTGACTATTCTCCATAAAATGTTTCCTATGAAACATTTACGTTTTCATTTATATAATTTAATCTTACGTCTAATAAGATTTATTTTTCAATAGGTAATTTATTGGGTGTTCCCGGTTTGCGTGGATATTTCTTTGGTGTCTTGCGCTTTTTCTCGATTAATAAAATATTACGTTCACTCTCTTCAAATGGTAATTGGAAAGTAGACATCTCTTTCAACTCTCCGCCTAGCACCTCTAAAGCATACTTGCCATTTTCAATTTCTTCGTTTGCTGCTGCACCTTTCATTGCAATGAATGTTCCTCCAACTTTTACAAGTGGTAAACATAGCTCACTTAATACAGAAAGACGCGCAACTGCACGTGCCATTACAATATCGTATGATTCACGTACACCTTCTTTTTTCCCAAATGTTTCAGCACGATCGTGACAAAATGCAACATCACTTAATTCTAACTTTTGGGCTAAGTGATTTAAGAAATTAATACGTTTTTGCAATGAATCTACAATTGTTACTTTTAAGTGCGGGAAACAGATTTTTAAAGGAATACTTGGGAATCCAGCCCCTGCACCAACATCACAAATTGAGAATGGTTTTGAAAAATCATAATAAAAAGCAGCTGTAATGGAATCAAAAAAGTGTTTTAAATATACTTCTTCTTTTTCTGTAATAGCCGTTAAGTTCATTTTTTCATTCCACTCTACTAATGTTTCAAAGTAGATTTTGAACTGCTCTAACTGTCTAGAAGAGAGGGTGATTCCCTTCTCTTCTAGCATAGATTGAAATTGTTCTATGTTCATCTAGCAATATCTCCTTACTATTTATTGGTTCGATACGCGTGCAATTTTTCCTTGTTCTATATACACAAGTAAAATGGAAATATCCGCTGGATTTACGCCAGAAATACGTGAAGCCTGCCCCATTGAAAGTGGACGAACATCTTTCAATTTCTGTCTAGCTTCTGAAGCAAGGCTAGAAATCGCATCATAATCAATATCTACAGGGATTTTTTTACTCTCCATTTTCTTCATACGCTCTACTTGCTGTAAAGATTTTTCAATATACCCTTCATACTTAATCTGAATTTCAACTTGTTCTTTAACTTCATCACTTAATTCTACTTCACTTGGTACTAAAAGATGAATATGCTCATATGTCATCTCTGGACGACGTAATAAGTCACTTGCACGTATTCCATCTTTCAATTCACTTCCGCCAATATTGCGAATTAATTCTTGAACTTCAGGACGTGGTTTAATAATAATGCTGCTTAAACGTTCCTTTTCCTGTTCAATTTGTAATTTTTTATTTGTAAATCGCTCATAGCGCTCTTCTTTAATTAGTCCAATTTCACGACCAACTTCAGTTAAACGAAGATCAGCATTATCGTGGCGTAATAATAGACGGTATTCTGCACGAGACGTTAATAAACGATATGGTTCATTTGTACCTTTTGTTACAAGATCATCAATTAAGACGCCAATATAAGCATCCTCGCGACCTAAAACAACTTCTTTTTTACCTAAAGAACGGCATGCTGCATTAATTCCAGCCATAAGCCCTTGTCCGGCCGCCTCTTCGTAACCAGAAGTTCCATTAATTTGTCCTGCTGTATATAAATTTTTAATCTTTTTCGTTTCAAGTGTTGGCCATAGTTGTGTTGGCACAATTGCATCATATTCAATTGCATAACCTGTACGCATCATTTCAACATTTTCTAGGCCTGGAATTGTTCTAAGCATGTCACGTTGTACATCTTCTGGTAAGCTTGTGGATAAACCTTGTACATATACTTCTTGTGTATTACGCCCTTCTGGCTCTAAGAAAATTTGATGACGTGGTTTATCATTAAATCTTACTACTTTGTCTTCAATAGAAGGACAGTATCTAGGGCCTGTTCCTTTAATCATACCAGAATACATAGCTGAACGATGTAAATTTTCATCTATTAAACGGTGTGTTTCTGTACTTGTATATGTCAACCAACATGGAATTTGATCCATAATAAATTTCGTTGTTTCAAAAGAGAACGCACGTGGCTTATCATCACCTGGTTGAATTTCTGTTTTACTGTAGTCAATTGTATTACTGTTTACACGCGGAGGTGTCCCTGTTTTAAATCTAACAAGATCAAATCCAAGTTCTTCTAAATGCTCAGATAATGTAATAGACGGTTGCTGATTATTTGGACCGCTTGAATATTTTAAGTCGCCCATGATAATCTCGCCGCGTAAAAATGTTCCAGTTGTAATTACAACGGTTTTTGCTGTATATTCTGCACCAGCTTGTGTAACTACCCCTTTACATACACCTTCTTCAACGATTAAACGCTCTACCATTCCTTGGAACAACGTTAAGTTTGGTGTTTCTTCAATTGTTTTCTTTAATTCATGTTGGTAAGCGAATTTATCAGCTTGCGCTCGAAGTGCACGTACGGCTGGTCCCTTACCTGTATTTAGCATACGCATTTGAATATGAGTTTTATCAATATTACGTCCCATTTCTCCGCCTAATGCATCAATTTCACGAACAACAATCCCTTTTGCTGGTCCACCAACAGAAGGGTTACATGGCATGAATGCTACCATATCCAAATTAATTGTTAACATTAATGTTTTTGAGCCCATTCGTGCTGCCGCAAGACCAGCTTCACATCCTGCATGACCTGCACCGATTACTATGACATCGTATGAACCGGCATTGTATCCCATTGTTTATTCCTCCTAATAATCTCTATCTTTCTACAACTTCACTATATTATTTTCCTAAACAAAATTGAGAGAACAACTGGTCAATTAAGCTTTCATGCACTGTGTCCCCAGTAATTTCACCAAGTATTTCCCACGTTCTTGTTAAATCAATTTGTACCATATCAATTGGTACACCATTTTCAATCGCCTCAACTGCATCACCGATTGTTTTTCCTGCTTGTGTTAATAATCCAATATGTCTCGCATTAGAAACATATGTCATATCTGCAGAATCAATTGTTCCTTCAAAGAATAAATCAGCTATTGCCTTTTCGAGTTCATCTATTCCTTGTTCCTCAATTAAGGATGTTGTAATAACACGATTTCCCGCGGCTAACTCTGTAACACGTTCCATATCAATCGCTTGCGGTAAATCAGTCTTATTCACAATAACAATAAAGTCTTTTCCTTGTACCGCACGGAATAGATCTTTATCCTCATTTGTTAAAGCCTCGCTATAGTTGACAACAACTAATACTAAATCCGCTTGGCTCATCATTTCTTTTGAACGTTCCACACCAATTCGTTCAACAATATCTTCTGTCTCCCGAATACCGGCTGTATCTATAAGTTTAAGAGGTACACCACGCACGTTAACGTACTCTTCAATAACATCACGAGTTGTTCCTGCAATATCAGTTACAATTGCCTTTTTCTCCTGAACAAGACTATTTAATAACGATGATTTCCCAACGTTAGGTCTACCGATAATTGCTGTAGCAATACCTTCACGTAAAATTTTCCCTTGTTTTGATGTTTCTAATATTTTTTCGATTTCCGAACGAACATGCGTCGCTTTCTCAATTAAAATATTATGTGTCATCTCTTCTACATCATCGTATTCTGGATAATCTATATTTACCTCAACATGAGCTAATGTTTCTAATATTTCTTGACGCAAAAGACCAATTAATTTAGATAATCGCCCTTCCATTTGATTAATTGCTACATTCATCGCACGATCTGTTTTTGCTCGAATCAAATCCATAACAGCTTCTGCTTGTGATAAGTCGATACGTCCATTTAAAAAAGCACGTTTTGTAAATTCGCCCGGTTCTGCCAATCGTACTCCTTGTGCTAGAATAAGTTGCAATACTTTATTTACTGAAACAAGTCCACCGTGACAGTTAATTTCCACTATATTTTCACGTGTAAAAGTCCTTGGTGCGCGCATAATAGACACCATAACTTCTTCAATAACTTGATTTGTATCTAAATCAACAATATGACCATAATGAATAGTGTGAGAAGGAACCTCTGTTAAATCCTTCCCCTTAAAAATACGATCAACTTTCTCAACCGCATCATCCCCACTTACTCGAACAATGGCAATTGCACCCTCTCCAAGCGCTGTGGAAATCGCAGCAATTGTATCAAATTCCATGTCCTTTCACCTCACTTGCTTATTTATCTCTATTTCAACATGATTATTTCTTTCACTAAATTATTAGGATACCATAACGAACCTATCTACAAAAGAAGAATAACTCATTTTATTATATCCCCATGTAAAAAACACTAAACTTATTCACAGTGGATAAGTTTAGTGTTTTTTAGTTATCCACATCTATTTTCCGCTCAAAAAAACCGGCACTCATTTGAGCAACCGGTCATTTAGGAGATATTACAACATGCCGATGTGGTTCATTTCCTTCAGAAGTTGTATTGATACCTTGATGATTTGATAATGCCTGATGAATAATTTTTCGTTCAAAAGATGGCATCGGTTCTAAAATAACTCTTTTTTTCGTATTAAATACTTGTTTCGCTAATCGATAAGAAAGTGATTCTAACGTACTTTTTCTTTTACTACGATAATTTTCAGCATCTAGTGTAATACCGATATACTGCTTCGTGTTACGATTCGCGACAAGTTTTGTTAAATACTGTAAAGAGTTCAATGTATTACCTCTTTTCCCAATTAAAACACCTACATTATCACCAGAAATTGTGAATTCGATTTCGCGTCCTTTTACAATTTTACTAATCTCGACTTCCACACCCATATCGTGAATAACATTTCTTAAATATTCTTCACATTCTTGAATTGGATCTTTCTTCAATACAACTTCTACTACTGCAGGGCGATTCCCAAATAAACCTAAGAATCCCCTTTTACCCTCATCGACAATATTTATATCTACTCGATCTTTTGATGTATTTAATTTCCTTAAAGCATCCTCTACTGCCAGCTCGACTATTTGTCCTTTAGCAGTAATTACACTCACTTGCTTGAGCCTCCAGCTTTACCAGCCTTACTAGCCTTAATCTCTGGCCCTTTAATAAAGTACATTTGAGCAATACCAAAGATATTACCAACAACCCAGTAAAGTGATAATGCAGCTGGGAAGTTAATTGCAAAGATTAAAATCATAATCGGCATAAGCCAAAGCATCATTGCCATTTGTGGATTTTGACCAGCTGTTCCTGCCATTGCAAGCTTTTGCTGAATAAATGTCGTAATTGCTGCAACGACTGGTAAGATATAGAACGGGTCTGCATGTCCTAAATCGAACCATAAGAAACTATGTTGTTTAATTTCAGCTGTTCTCATAATCGCATGATAAAACGCGAATAAAATAGGCATCTGAACAAATATCGGTAAACATCCTGCCAATGGATTTACACCATTCTTTTGATATAACTGCATCATTTCTTGTTGTAGTTTTTGCTGTGTTGCTTGATCTTTAGAACTATATTTCTCTTTTAACTTCACCATTTCTGGTTGTAACGCTTGCATTGCCTTTGTACTCTTTGTTTGTTTAATCATTAATGGTAATAATGCAAAACGAATGATAAGAGTTGTAATAACAATTGCTAAACCGTAATTACTGTTAAATAAGTCGGCAAAATACGTGATTAACTGAGAAAGCGGATATACGAAATATTCATTCCAAATCCCAGTACTTTTCGATGTAATCGGCTGACCCGTTTCACTACAACCGGTGGCAATCGCCATTAATGCAACGACCATGGCTAGTAAACCTAATTTCTTTTTCAAAGCCTACTCCTCCTTGTATCGGTATGTATATAGTGTAATTCATTTCCTTACGCTACTTTTTTATTCTTTTCATACCAGAGCGTTTAAAGACATGAATTAAGCTTTTCTTTACTTCTTCATATGTCATCTCTGCACAAGGCTTCCTTGCTATTATAACAAAATCTTTTCCAGAATCTATCTCATCTTTTAACTCTGTAATAGCCTGACGGACCATGCGCTTAATTCGATTACGAACTACTGCATTTCCTATTTTCTTGCTAACAGAAAGGCCGATGCGAAAGTTTGGCTGTTCTTCTTTATCTAATTGGTATACAACAAACTGACGATTTGCATTTGATTTTCCTTTTTGAAAAACCGCCTGGAATTCATCATTCTTCTTTATACGATGTTTTTTCTTCATATCAATTGACACTCCTGTATTTCATCAGCGGAAATTCACTATTATTAGAAAAAAAGACCACTGAACGATCAGTGGTCTACGCAGATAATACTTTTCTTCCTTTACGACGACGAGCTGCTAGCACTTTACGTCCGTTCGCTGTGCTCATACGGCTGCGGAAACCATGTACTTTGCTGCGCTTACGTTTATTTGGTTGGTAAGTTCTTTTCATTATATGACACCTCCCTGAGGAATATCTGTTAAAGACAGTCCTATAAATTATAGTTAATTAACTAGGAAAATGTCAATGGTTCTAGAAATTTTCATCAAATATTCATTTTGAACCTATTCACATACTTTTTCACAGCACCTATATTTCCTTGTGGATAAATATTTTTTCGCGTTTTTTATATCCACAAACTTTTTTCACACTTTTACACAGTATATCGTGTTGTGGACAAGTTTATTCCACAAGGTATTGATTTTGTGGATAACTTTCTTAAATTCATTGCTATAGCCACTTTTTTTTGATATTATAGTTGTGTTTTCACTTTGAATAAGTTTTCCACATCTTTATCTTATCCACAATTTGTGTATAACATGTGGACAGTTTTAATCACATGTGGGTAAATAGTTGTCCACATTTGCTTTTTTTGTCGAAAACCCTATCTCATATACAAACGACGTTTTTAGGTTTTAAAATACGTTTCGTATAAATATACATTTTATATTTATTAGGTTGTACATTTGTTGCGCAACCTTATTCTTTTACCAACTTAGTAAAGGAGGGACACCTTTGGAAAATATCTCTGATTTATGGAATAGTGCCTTAAAAGAATTAGAAAAAAAGGTAAGCAAGCCTAGTTATGAGACATGGTTAAAATCCACAACCGCTCATAACTTGAAGAAAGACGTATTAACGATTACAGCTCCGAATGAATTTGCTCGTGACTGGCTAGAATCTCATTACTCCGAACTAATTTCAGAAACACTATACGATTTAACAGGGGCAAAATTAGCAATTCGCTTTATTATTCCCCAAAGTCAAGCTGAAGAGGACATTGATCTGCCTCCAGTTAAGCCGAATCCAGCACAAGATGATTCAGCTCATTTACCACAGAGCATGTTAAATCCAAAATATACATTCGATACATTTGTTATTGGCTCTGGTAACCGTTTTGCCCATGCAGCTTCATTAGCTGTAGCTGAGGCGCCAGCTAAAGCGTATAATCCACTCTTTATTTATGGAGGAGTTGGACTTGGAAAGACACATTTAATGCATGCAATTGGTCATTATGTAATTGAACATAATCCAAATGCAAAAGTTGTATATTTATCATCAGAAAAATTTACAAATGAATTTATTAACTCTATTCGTGATAATAAAGCTGTTGATTTTCGTAATAAATATCGCAACGTAGATGTTTTATTGATAGATGATATTCAATTTCTTGCTGGAAAAGAACAGACTCAAGAAGAGTTTTTCCATACATTTAATGCATTACACGAAGAAAGTAAACAAATTGTAATTTCTAGTGACCGACCACCAAAAGAAATTCCAACTTTAGAAGATCGTCTTCGTTCCCGCTTTGAATGGGGACTTATTACAGACATTACGCCGCCAGATTTAGAGACACGAATTGCGATTTTACGCAAAAAAGCAAAAGCTGAAGGGCTTGATATACCAAATGAAGTTATGCTTTATATCGCAAATCAAATTGATTCAAATATTCGTGAATTAGAAGGTGCACTTATCCGAGTTGTAGCTTATTCATCTTTAATTAATAAAGATATTAATGCTGATTTAGCAGCTGAAGCACTTAAAGATATTATTCCAAATTCTAAGCCGAAAATTATCTCTATTTATGATATTCAAAAAGCTGTCGGGGACGTTTATCAAGTGAAATTAGAAGATTTTAAAGCGAAAAAACGTACAAAATCAGTTGCGTTTCCTCGCCAAATTGCAATGTATTTATCGCGCGAGCTTACAGATTCCTCTTTACCAAAAATAGGTGAAGAATTTGGTGGACGTGATCATACAACAGTTATCCATGCCCATGAAAAAATCTCTAAACTACTAAAAACCGATACGCAATTACAAAAGCAAGTTGAAGAAATTAATGGTATTTTAAAGTAGTAGCTGAATAGTGTGAATAACTTACCTTGTTTTACGCACAGTCTATCCACATGTAGATAGACTGTTTTTACATCCTTTAGCGGAGTTATCCACATATCCACAAGCCCTATTACTATTACTACTATTTTTTATCTTTATTAATTAAATAAAATCTTATACTTACCGGAGGTTTTTCTTTATGCGTTTTACAATACAAAAAGATTATCTTGTAAGAGGTGTACAAGATGTAATGAAGGCAGTTTCTTCTCGTACAACAATCCCAATTCTTACGGGAATTAAAGTTGTAGCGACTGAAGAAGGAGTTACATTAACAGGAAGCGATGCTGATATTTCTATTGAATCGTTTATTCCAGTCGAAGAAGCTGGAAAAGAAATCGTAGAAATAACTCAATCAGGAAGCATTGTTTTACAGGCAAAATATTTTAGTGAGATTGTAAAAAAACTACCTAAAGACACTGTCGAAATTTCTGTAGAAAATCATTTTATGACAAAAATAAAATCTGGAAAATCAGAGTTTAACTTAAATGGTTTAGATTCTGCAGAATATCCGTTATTGCCACAGATTGAAGAACATCATGTATTTAAGATACCAACAGATTTACTTAAACATATGATCAGACAAACTGTATTTGCAGTTTCTACTTCTGAAACAAGACCAATCTTGACAGGTGTAAACTGGAAGGTATATAACAGCGAGTTAACTTGTATTGCAACAGATAGTCATAGGCTGGCACTTCGAAAAGCAAAAATTGAAGGACATAATATTGCAGATGAATTCCAAGCTAATGTTGTTATTCCAGGTAAGAGCTTAAATGAATTAAGTAAAATTTTAGATGAGTCTGAAGAAATGGTAGATATCGTTATTACGGAGTATCAAGTATTATTCCGTACAAAACATTTATTATTCTTCTCAAGATTGTTAGAAGGGAATTATCCTGATACGACACGTTTAATTCCGGCAGAGAGTAAAACGGATATTTTTGTGAATACAAAAGAATTCCTACAAGCAATTGATCGTGCTTCACTATTAGCAAGAGATGGCCGCAATAACGTTGTTAAATTATCAACTTTAGAGCAAGAAATGCTAGAGATTTCTTCGAATTCACCAGAAATCGGAAAAGTTGTCGAAGAAGTACAATGCGAAAAAGTAGATGGAGAAGAGTTAAAAATATCTTTTAGTGCAAAATATATGATGGATGCATTGAAAGCTTTGGATAGTACAGAGATTAAAGTTAGCTTTACTGGGGCGATGAGACCGTTCTTAATTCGTACAGTAAATGATGATTCAATTATTCAATTAATTTTACCGGTTCGTACTTACTAGGTAAGGAATAAGGGTTGCTAGTTTAAAGATGCTAGTGGCCCTTATTTGATTTTTGGGTATTACTTTCCTAATGCTAGTTTATTTAGTACAATGAAAGAATGAACACTTTCAGAAAGTGAGCGATTTTATGAAACGTATTAAAATTTCAACAGAGTATATTACACTAGGACAATTTTTAAAGTTAGCTGATGTAATTGATACAGGTGGCGCTGTAAAATGGTTTTTACAAGAATATGAAGTGTACGTGAACAACGAACTTGAAAATAGAAGAGGTCGCAAACTATATGCGAATGATGTTATTGAAATTCCAGGAAGCGGAACTTTCCAAGTTCAGGCATAAAGGGGGAGCCCTTTGTTTATTTCAGAAATACAATTAAAAAAATATCGCAATTATGAAAAATTAGAGCTTTCCTTTGAAGATAAGGTAAATGTAATTATCGGCGAAAATGCGCAAGGGAAAACAAATTTGATGGAAGCTATTTATGTTTTAGCGATGGCGAAATCTCATAGAACCTCTAATGATCGCGAACTTATCCGCTGGGATGAAGATTTTGGTCAAATAAAAGGGAAATTACAAAAAAGAAACAGTTCTTTGTCTTTGGAATTAAATATTTCGAAAAAAGGTAAAAAGGCAAAATTAAATCAACTTGAACAACAAAAGTTAAGTCAATATATTGGCGTGATGAACGTTGTCATGTTTGCCCCAGAAGATTTAAATCTTGTAAAAGGAAGCCCTCAAGTAAGAAGACGCTTTTTAGATATGGAATTAGGACAAATAGCTCCTGTATATTTGTATGAATTAAGTCAATATCAAAAGGTGCTCACGCAACGAAATCACTTGTTGAAAAAAATGCAAGGGAATAGTAAGAATGAGGAAACGATGTTGGATGTATTTACACTTCAACTAATTGAGCATGGTGCGAAAATACTGCAAAAACGTTTTGAATTTTTGCATTTGCTACAGGAATGGGCAGCTCCAATTCATCGAGGTATAAGCCGTGGATTAGAAGAGTTAGAAATTGTCTATAAACCAAGTGTAGATGTATCAGAATCAATGGATTTGTCGAAAATAAAAGAAGTATACTATGAAAGTTTTCAATCTGTGAAACAACGTGAAATTTTCCGTGGTACGACTTTGATTGGTCCTCATCGTGACGATTTACAATTCTTCGTTAATAGTAAAAATGTTCAAGTCTTTGGTTCGCAAGGACAACAACGAACGACCGCACTATCCCTAAAATTAGCTGAAATTGAATTGATTTATTCAGAGGTTAAAGAATATCCAATCCTTTTGTTGGATGATGTTTTATCAGAATTAGATGATTATCGTCAATCACATCTTTTAAATACAATTCAAGGAAAAGTGCAAACATTTGTTACAACGACGAGTGTCGACGGAATTGAACACGAAACATTAAAAGAAGCGAAAACAATTCATGTAACGAACGGCACTGTAGATTGTGAAATAGATAGGGAATAACCCCTGTTTAAATGGAAAAGTAGGTGATCTTTGTGTCAATGGAACAAAAGCAAATGCAAGAAAATGCATATGATGAAAGTCAGATACAGGTGCTTGAAGGACTAGAGGCAGTTCGGAAACGCCCTGGTATGTATATTGGATCTACAAGTGGAAAAGGGCTTCACCATCTTGTTTGGGAAATCGTAGATAATAGTATTGATGAAGCACTTGCAGGTTATTGTGATGAAATTAATGTTAGTATCGAAGAAGATAATAGTATTCGTGTAACGGATAATGGGCGTGGTATTCCGGTTGGTATACAAGAAAAAATGGGACGTCCAGCTGTAGAAGTTATTATGACTGTTCTCCACGCCGGTGGTAAATTTGGCGGTGGCGGTTATAAAGTTTCTGGTGGTTTACATGGTGTTGGGGCATCGGTTGTAAATGCTCTATCAACAGAATTAGAAGTATTTGTACATCGTGAAGGTAAAATCCATTACCAAAAATATGAAAGAGGTATTCCGGTTGCGGATTTAAAAGTCATTGGTGACACAGATCAAACAGGAACAATAACTCGATTTAAACCAGATCCGGAAATTTTCCAAGAAACAACAGTATACGATTTTGATACGCTAGCAACTCGTATGCGTGAATTAGCGTTTTTAAATCGTAATATTAAATTAACAATTGAAGATAAACGTGAACATAAGCAAAAGAAAGAATTCCATTACGAAGGTGGAATTAAATCATACGTTGAGCATTTAAATCGCTCAAAACAACCGATTCATGAAGAGCCTGTGTACGTAGAAGGTTCAAAAGATGGTATTCAGGTTGAGGTTTCTCTTCAATATAACGAAGGATACACAAATAATATTTACTCATTTACGAATAACATCCATACGTATGAAGGTGGTACACATGAGGTAGGTTTTAAAACAGCTTTAACTCGTGTAATCAACGACTATGGTCGTAAAAATAGCATTTTAAAAGATGCGGACAGTAATTTAACTGGTGAGGATGTTCGTGAAGGTTTAACAGCAATTGTATCAATCAAGCATCCAAATCCACAATTTGAAGGACAAACGAAGACAAAACTTGGGAATAGTGAAGCGAGAACAATTACAGAGTCTGTATTCTCAGAGGCATTTGAAAAGTTCTTACTAGAAAATCCTAATGTAGCGCGAAAAATTGTAGAAAAAGGTACGATGGCTGCACGTGCACGTGTAGCTGCGAAAAAAGCGCGTGAATTGACACGTCGAAAGAGTGCGTTAGAAGTTTCAAGTTTACCTGGTAAATTAGCTGATTGCTCTTCGAAAGATCCAGCAATTAGTGAAATTTACATCGTAGAGGGTGACTCTGCGGGTGGATCTGCAAAACAAGGACGCGATCGTCATTTCCAAGCAATTTTACCGCTGAAGGGTAAAATTATTAATGTGGAAAAGGCGCGCTTAGATAAGATTTTATCAAATGATGAAGTTCGTACAATTATTACGGCAATCGGTACAAATATTGGTGGAGACTTCGATATTGAAAAAGCACGCTATCATAAAGTTATTATTATGACCGATGCCGATGTTGATGGTGCACATATTCGTACCCTATTATTAACGTTCTTCTATCGTTATATGCGTCAAATAATTGAGTGTGGTTATATCTATATTGCACAGCCGCCATTGTTTAAAATACAACAAGGTAAAAAAATTCAATATGCTTACAACGATAAGGAACTTGAAAAAATCTTAGCTGAGCTACCAGCCCAGCCGAAACCAGGAATTCAACGTTATAAAGGTCTTGGGGAGATGAATCCAACTCAGCTATGGGAGACGACAATGGATCCAGAAGTACGTTCATTACTTCAAGTTTCCCTTCAAGGTGCAATTGAAGCAGACGAAACATTTGAAATTTTAATGGGAGATAAAGTAGAGCCACGTCGTAACTTTATCCAAGAGAATGCAAAATACGTGAAGAACCTTGATATTTAAATGAGTAATGACAGGAATCTAAGTATTCCTGTCTTCTACATATAAATCAATGTATGTGTAACGGAAATGTAAGAGGAGGTGCTCGTTGATGTCAGACAATCAACAACAAGCACGAATTCGAGAAATTAATATTAGTCATGAAATGCGTACCTCATTTTTAGATTACGCAATGAGTGTTATCGTATCTCGTGCATTACCAGATGTTCGTGATGGATTAAAACCTGTGCATCGTAGGGTTTTATATGCGATGAATGATTTAGGAATTACAGCTGATAAAGCGTATAAGAAATCAGCACGTATTGTCGGTGAAGTAATCGGTAAGTATCACCCTCATGGTGATTCAGCCGTTTATGAAACAATGGTACGTATGGCGCAAGATTTTAGTCAACGTTATATGCTTGTAGATGGGCATGGTAACTTCGGTTCTGTAGATGGAGATTCAGCAGCTGCAATGCGTTATACAGAGGCAAGAATGTCTAAGATTTCTATGGAATTAATACGTGATATTTCAAAAAATACAATTGATTATCAAGATAACTATGATGGTTCCGAAAGAGAACCGATAGTACTACCAGCGCGTTTCCCTAATTTATTAGTAAACGGTACAACAGGTATTGCTGTTGGTATGGCAACAAATATACCGCCGCATCAGCTTGGCGAAGTAATTGATGGTGTGCTGGCATTAAGTCATAATCCTGATATTACTATCGCGGAATTAATGGAATACATTCCAGGTCCAGACTTTCCGACGGCAGGTTTAATTTTAGGAAGAAGTGGAATTCGAAGAGCTTATGAAACAGGTCGCGGTTCCATTATGCTTCGTGCTAAGGTTGAAATTGAAGAGAAGTCAAACGGTAAACAATCTATTATCGTAACTGAACTACCTTATCAAGTTAATAAGGCACGATTAATTGAAAAAATCGCAGAATTAGTTCGCGATAAGAAAATTGAAGGTATTACAGATTTACGTGATGAATCAGATCGTAATGGTATGCGTATTGTCATGGAAGTACGTCGTGATGCTAATGCAAACGTACTATTAAACAATCTATATAAACATACAGCGCTTCAAACAAGTTTCGGTATTAATATGTTGTCTCTTGTAAATGGGGAGCCACAAGTACTAAATTTAAAACAAAATCTATATCATTATTTAGAGCA
This sequence comes from Bacillus cereus group sp. BfR-BA-01356, assembly GCF_022663635.1. Classification (NCBI taxonomy): domain Bacteria; kingdom Bacillati; phylum Bacillota; class Bacilli; order Caryophanales; family Bacillaceae; genus Bacillus; species Bacillus cereus group sp. BfR-BA-01356. The sequence goes on from NZ_JAKUFX010000043.1 coordinate 39,382, forward strand.
TCAGAAGGTAGTAATTCGTAGACGTACTGCTTATGAATTAGAAAAAGCAGAAGCACGTGCTCATATTTTAGAAGGATTACGAATTGCTTTAGATCATCTTGATGAAGTTATTACGTTAATTCGTAGTTCAAAAACGGCAGATATTGCAAAGCAAGGCTTAATGGAACGTTTTGGTTTAAGTGAGAAACAAGCGCAAGCGATTTTAGATATGCGTCTGCAACGCTTAACTGGATTAGAACGTGAAAAAATTGAGCAAGAATATCAAGACTTAATGAAGTTAATTGCTGAATTAAAAGCGATTTTAGCAGATGAAGAAAAAGTTCTTGAGATTATTCGTGAAGAATTAACAGAAGTAAAAGAGCGTTTCAATGATAAGAGACGAACAGAAATTACAATTGGCGGTATGGAATTTATTGAAGATGAAGATTTAATTCCTGAACAAAACATTGCGATTACGTTAACTCATAACGGTTATATTAAGAGGTTACCGGCTTCTACGTACAAAACACAGAACCGTGGGGGACGTGGTGTGCAAGGAATGGGTACGAATGATGATGACTTTGTTGAACATTTATTAACAACGTCTACTCATGATCATATTTTATTCTTTACAAACAAGGGTAAAGTATACCGTACGAAAGGATATGAAATTCCAGAGTATAGTCGTACTGCAAAAGGACTACCAATTATTAACCTATTAGGGGTAGATAAGGGTGAGTGGATTAACGCTATTATTCCGATTCGTGAATTTGGTGACGATCAGTTCTTATTCTTTACGACAAAACAAGGGGTTTCTAAGAGAACACCACTTTCATCATTTGCAAATATACGTACAAATGGTTTAATTGCAATTTCTCTTCGTGAAGAGGATGAAGTAATATCTGTACGTTTAACATCGGGTGATAAGGATATTATTGTCGGGACAAGTAACGGTATGCTAATTCGTTTCAATGAACAAGATGTTCGTTCTATGGGACGTAATGCTGCAGGTGTTAAAGCTATTACGTTGGGCGATGAAGACCAAGTTGTAGGTATGGAAATTGTCGAAGAGGATGTAAATGTTCTAATTGTAACGAAAAATGGTTACGGAAAGCGTACACCGATTGATGAATACCGTCTGCAAAGTCGCGGTGGTAAAGGTCTGAAAACTTGTAACATTACAGATAAGAACGGTAAATTAGTAGCTGTTAAGTCTGTTACAGGTGAAGAAGATATTATGTTAATTACAGCGGCAGGCGTTATTATTCGTATGCCAGTTGATCAAATCTCTCAAATGGGACGTAATACACAAGGTGTTCGTCTAATTCGATTAGAGGAAGACCAAGAGGTAGCGACGGTAGCAAAAGCACAAAAAGATGAAGAGGAAGAAACGAGTGAAGAGGTTTCTTCAGAAGAATAAGAGAGGGGATTTTCCCTCTCTTTATTTTTTTATAATAATACTTGCATAGGGAAGAGAAAGCCTATATAATAGGCAGAGTCAGCAAATGAGAGATACAACTTATCGAAAAAACTTGTTGACGAAAATAATATACTATGATATATTATAAAAGTCGCTGAAACGCGATATTGAACTTTGAAAACTAAACGAAACAAACAACGTGAAACGTCAATTTTTATTTTAGATGCTAGACAAACTAACTTTATTGGAGAGTTTGATCCTGGCTCAGGATGAACGCTGGCGGCGTGCCTAATAC
>NZ_JAKUFX010000044.1:0-40588 GCF_022663635.1 Bacillus cereus group sp. BfR-BA-01356
TTTACATAAAATACTGGTCTAGTTTCGTGATGTCTTTTTTAAGCAATTTGTCCTTTGATAACTTCAAAAGATATTATTTTTCAGTTGACATACTACCGCAGGTCTTTTCAAAATACAATTTTATAACTTTTAGTATACATAACATTATACATGTTCCCTGCTAAATAAGCTGAATTTTCACTCTCAATTGAGTATAAAAGAGTGGTTATTTTCAAATAAATTTGGGCATGTTGTTTCTATAGCATATATGGAAAGGACACAATGTAGATGGAGGCAATACAATCAATTGAGGAAAAAGGTGTAGCAACAGCTATATTTCAATTTATATTCCCGTTTTCTTTTAAAACTGGATATGAACAAAATATGTTCCCTTTCTTACAAAAAAACGATTTTCGTCCTTTTCGGCTCGATCATCTCGATGATGAAAATACATATTATGGGGAGTTTAAAGTTTCACATCAAAATATGGAAGCATACTATCTTTCATTTACCAATAAAATTCTCTTTCCTCACTCAGAGCATCAAAAGGGCTTGCAACGTTATTCAAAGGACCTTAACTTAACTGGACATTTAACAACAAACCTTATTTCAATCCCATTCAAGATACACTCTATTGATGTAACACTTTGTCCTTATGAACTTGGCTTCTTAACAATTCGAACAGAAGTAAACACTGCTCTAAACATGACTTTATCTGAAGCAATCGAATTCGCTGCTCGCTTCCGTGTACTTGAAACTAAAAATGATACAAATGAGACTATTTGTATTGAATGTAACGGAAAAAAGTATTCCCAAGTGGAAAAATTCATTTTTGGTTATTTATTTCATGGTGTAACTGATTTCTTTGAAAAGAAGAGATTAAGAAGTTCATACTTTCAAACCTTCCCTTTCTTCGAAGACCAAAGAATGTACGTCCAAACTTTATTGTCACTAAAAGAAGGTATGGAACTTAATGAAGTGGATGTTTATCGTACTTCTAGTCTTTCCGGATTAACAAGTGATGGTAAGCCATATGTGAGTGCAAATAACCTTCCTTACATTCATGACTATTTAAAAAAACACGCTTACCAGAGATGGGCTCCAAATCGTTATTTCATAATGGAAGAACATATTTTTACATGTGTAACAAGTGAAGGAGAACGCGAAATCGCTAAACTTGCTAGTCAAATGTACGGGGAATTTTATTACGCTTTATTATTAAACCTATTCCATAAAATTGTTTTATTAAAAATGGCGAACGCCTATGCTGAGCTAAATATTGAACAAGATACTAATGAAATAGAGAAATTAATTTATTCGATCAATTCGTTCACTGCTAATTATTTTTCTTTAGAATTAGTATCCCAATCACAGAGTGAAGATATTTTCTTCCGCTTAAGAAAACTTTTTAATATTGAGGTTCTATACTCGAACGCGAAACAAAATCTTGATAGTTTGTTTAAATATCAAGAAAATGTCGCTTCTAAAAAAGATAGCCTTTTATTATTAATTTTAACGCTCTACTCTGTAGTGGGCCAAATGTTAGGGTTTACTATGATTGACCTTTTAAGAAACACCGATTCAAACAAAATATCGTCACCTCTTGAATTTTTCGCTCTATTAATTGCGATTAGCGGCATTGTCATTTCACTTATTTTAGGAGCCCAAAGTTTATACCAATGGGGTCTACAACATAAACGAAGAAAAGCTTGGGTAAAACAAACTGTACTTTCTGCCGTTAAAGAGAAAGAAGATAAAAATTAAAGAAGATTATTTTCAAATTCTTGGCCCGCTGCAGTAAGTGAATTTTTATCAGCGATTTTCCCATTATATCGGCGCAACTCGAAATATATCAGCGATTTTTTTAATATATCGACTTACCGACAAATAACAGGACCGGATAATAAAAAAAGGGTGCTCCAAAATTAAACTTGGAGTACCCCTTTTATTATACGAATTCAGTTTACTTCCCTGCTTCGATTTGCTCTAATGCAGCAGCTACTTGCTCTTCCGTTAATTCATGTTGTATTACGTAGCGGTTACGTGGACTTACACGACATTCATGAGAACATGCACGTAAATATTTCGCTTCGTTTTCTTCAGAACATAAAATTTTCTTATTACATTCTGGATTTGAACAGTTTACATAGCGCTCACAAGGTTCACCTGTAAAGTGGTCTTTACCAACGATAACATGTTCTTTTTGGTTTACTGGTACAGCAATACGCTCATCGAACACGTAACATTGTCCATCCCAAAGCTCACCTTGTACCTCTGGGTCTTTTCCGTACGTTACAATTCCGCCGTGAAGCTGACTTACATCTTCATAGCCTTCACGAACTAACCAACCAGAAAACTTCTCACAACGAATTCCGCCTGTACAATAAGTTAAAATCTTTTTACCTTCAAGTACTTCTTTATTTTCACGAATCCAATCTGGTAATTCACGGAATGATTCGATATCAGGTTTAATCGCACCTTTGAAGTGACCTAAATCAAACTCATAATCATTTCGTGCATCAATGATAACTGTATCTTCTTGTTTCATTGCTTCATAAAAATCTTTTGGTTCTAAATACTTGCCAGTTATTTCGTGTGGGTTAATGTCATCTTCTAGACGAAGTGTAACTAACTCTGGACGAGGACGCACGTGCATTTTCTTGAATGCATGACCATCAGCTTCATCTATTTTAAATACAATACCGTCAAAACGTGGATCATTGTTCATTGCTTCCATGTATTTCTCTGTTTGTTCTACAGTTCCTGAACAAGTTCCGTTAATACCTTCTTTCGCTACAAGAATTCTTCCTTTTAATTCAAGTGAATTACAAAATTCTAAATGCTCTGCCGCGAATTCTTCTGGGTTTTCAATTGTTGTGTACATGTAATATAGTAATACTCTGTATGGTTTTGTAGTTGCCAATGTATTTCTACCACCTATCTAATTTTTAAAATCATGTATAAGTTAACGTTCATATCAAAACATATATAATAAGAAAATGAATCCCATTTTCTTTTCTTTATACTATTTTCTATCAGTTAACAAAAATAAAAAACAAGATTACACATCAAAACACTATGGTTATGTTGTAATCCCAATATATTATATATCATACAAATGCAATTCCATCAATTAATATGCTGGATTATCGGCTTTATGTTCACATAAATTTCAAAATTGACCCTTTAATTTATTATGTTTCCCCACGTCATCACACCATAAACTCCCAATTTATTTTACGTTATCACACCATCCATTGCATAAAGGCATATAATTTGCATTAAGGAAACTTTCGTGTTCAAATGAAATTATCATATAACATATTGAAATGTATTGAAATAATGAGTAAGAATAAATACAATAATTTCATCAAGTTAACATTTTAAAGGGGAAAACTACTATGAATAAAGATATAACAAAAGATGAACATCTCCCTTCTGAAAGTACAACTGTACAATCAGCTCATTTAGCTTTAAGTGGAGAAACAAAAGGCTGGAAAAGACTGTTACCATTTTTAGGGCCCGCTTTTATCGCGTCCGTTGCTTATATTGATCCTGGCAACTTTGCTACAAATATCGCAGCTGGTTCACAATATGGATATTTACTATTATGGGTTATACTCGCTTCTAACTTAATGGCTGTATTAATCCAAACTTTATCGGCTAAATTAGGAATTGCTACAGGAAACAATTTACCCGAAATAGCTCGTGAAAACTTTCCAAAGCCTGTGTCTATCGGCTTATGGATACAAGGTGAACTAGTTATTATGGCTACAGATTTAGCGGAATTTATTGGAGCTGCATTGGGGCTTTACTTACTATTTGGAATCCCCATGCTACCTGCCGCTTTAATTACAGCAGCCGGATCATTTATTATCCTTGAATTTCAACGTAGAGGATTTCGTCCACTAGAAGCTATTATTACAGGAATGATTTTCATTGTAGTAATTGCTTTTGGGATTCAAGTTTTTTATGCAAAACCAGAATTAAGTCCCCTTCTTTCAGGACTATTTATTCCAAAATTCCAAGGTGTAGACAGTATATTACTTGCAGCAGGGATTTTAGGTGCGACAGTTATGCCGCATGCAATATACTTGCATTCTGCATTAACACAACGCCGTGTGGTCGGAACAACTGACGAACAAAAGAAAAAGATTTTTCGTTTCGAATTTATCGATATTATTATTGCAATGGTTATTGCTGGAGCAATTAATGCAAGTACGTTAATTGTAGCAGCTGCACTATTTTTTAAAAATGGCTTGCACGTTGAAGATTTAGATGTTGCTTACACTCAATTTACCAATTTAGTAGGTCCTGTATCGGCTGCATTATTTGGGATTGGACTTTTATCAGCAGGACTATCTAGCTCTTCTGTCGGTACAATGTCGGGTGATATTATTATGCAAGGTTTCATTCGCATGCATATTCCGTTATATTTACGCCGATTTATTACAATGATTCCACCACTAGTAATTATCGCTTTAGGTGTAAATCCAACATACGCTCTAGTCATGAGCCAAGTCGTCTTATCATTCGGTATTGCATTTGCATTAGTGCCACTTATTATGTTTACAAGTAATAAAAAGATTATGGGTGCACTCGTTAACCACCGCATAACAACATTTATCGCATGGATAATTGCTGCTCTCGTTATCGTTTTAAATATCTTCTTACTGTATCAAACATTTGTAGGGTAATGAAAAAGGGTATTCCAATTTTAATTTGGAATACCCTTTTTGGATGAAATGATTTTCTTCTAGTTACCACTTATGTATGCCCCTCTTTCCGGCATCATCACACCATTTTCAGTTCGAAAGTAAAGTGGCAATCCTTCCGCAAAAAACATACTTACTTTGGACGGATCTTGCCTTTGATGATGAATATGTAAATGCGGCTCACTTGAACTTCCTGAGTTACCAACTTGCGCAAGAATATCCCCTTCATTTACACGTTGCCCTTCTTTTACTTTAATTGAGCCTTTCTTTAAATGACCAAGGAACAAAAATGTGCCCGTTTCATCTAGTCGTAAATAAATATGATTACCAGCCATTGACTGAAAATTATCCGATCCCGGAACTAAATCTTGTTCATTATTATTAATTGATACAACCGTCCCAGAAGCTGGCGCCATTACTTTTGCTCCATATATTCCGTAATCCTCTAACTTACTACTTTTCACTTCAGCAGGTGGAATGAGAATATCATATGCCCACCTTTCATTTGGTTTTATAACGTGATAGTTCGTTTCTAACCGATCACCACCCCAACCGATTAATGCTCGTTCCTTCAAAGGAAAACGAACTACTACTTTAGGACTCATAGATTGTATATCTGCTGGGTAAGCAATTCTACCTATATTAGCAAACCAACCGAAAGGCCAAGCTCCAATTATAGAAAACAGAATGATTAAAAATAGCGTTCTATCTATCCGCTTTCTAAAAATGCCTTTCCAAAAAAATATTATTATTGATCCTATTAAGAGAAAAACGGAAATTACACTAAAAGCCTGTATACTCCACCAAACAAAGACTGATGTAACACCATTAGCTACATAAACTAAGATCCAACTTATAATTAAAAAAGAAACTATAATTACTAATAAAAATTTCTTCCACATGTCGCATCCCTACTCTCATATCCTTTTTCTCAATGATACAAAGTAAAAATTACGACATATAAAAGAAATACTTACGACTTTCTTACTTTTTTATACTGCGGTAATTTCACAGTAAAAACTGTTTCTTTATCATTACTACGTACAGTGATATCCCCTTGATGGAGCTCGGCTATACTTTTTGAAATTGCAAGTCCTATTCCTTTACCGCCCGTATGAGAACTACGTGATTTTTCACTACGATAAAACTTCTCAAAAATGTAAGGAAGGTCCTCTTTCGGAATGCATTGTCCAAAATTTTTAATTTCTACTTCAACATTCATTGTTTTATTGAAAATTTCAATTGCAATTCCCTTTCCATCTCTCCCGTACATAATACTATTACCTATTACATTTTCAAATAGTCTCACTATAAGTGTCACATCAACTTCTACATGTAGCACTTCATCACTTTTAATATAAAAGCTCATATTGGCATCATCTAATTGTGGTACAAAGTCAATCATGATTTGTTCAATTAATGCTTTCATATCTACTTCATCTTTATGTAATTCAATCTCTCTATAATTTATTTGACAGTATTCTAATAAATCATCTACTTGATTTTTTAATTCATAACTTTTTCGCTTTAATATACTTACATACTGTTCACATTCTTCTCCATTCGAATGAAGTTTATTTCCTAACAGGTCCGCATAACCGATTAAAGATGTTACTGGCGTTCGTAAGTCATGAGAAATATTACTAATCATTTCATTTTTCATTTCCTGTGATTTTTTTTCATTCTCGATAGACTCTTTTAAACTTTTCGCCATTCTATTAACATTTGCCGCTAGTTCACCAATCTCGTCATTTTTCAAAATAGGTATATGTATTTCAAAATTACCGTCACTTATTTCCTTCACGTTCTTGTTAATTTGAGACAACCTTTTCATCAGTGTTTTTGTCATTAATGCAAAGTATGTTGTAGTAAAAATCAAAAAAACTATAAAATATAAAAATGAATATTTTTCCTCTAAAACATTAACCTGACTATATATATTTCCAACCAAAATTTGAAACACTATTATACTTACAGTCGCTAACAAGATGCTACATATGAATGCGATAAAAAACTTAGCTCTAATGCCTTGTAATGATTTAATCTTCAATTTTATATCCGACTCCCCAAACATTTTGTATAAACTTCGGTTCTTTTGGATTCTCTTCAATTTTATTTCTCAATCTTGCAATATGAACCATTACTGTATTATTACTTTCATAGGCTCTTTCGTTCCAAACGCTCTCATATATTTCTTCAATTGTGAACACACGATTCCTTGCAGCTGCCATTAAGTGTAAAATATCATATTCAGTTTTCGTAAGATTGATTCTCTCTCCATATAACATTACTGTTCTCGACACTTCATCTATTTCTAAACCTCTAATATTTATTTTCTTTTCCATTACTTGGGGAGCATTTTGATTGAAATATGTATACCTTCTTAATTGAGCTTTCACTCTTGCTATAAATTCAATTGTACTGAACGGCTTCACAATATAATCATCTGCCCCAGTACTAAATCCAATTACCTTATCTACATCCGATGATTTCGCGCTTAAAAACATAATTGGTAAACTATGTTTCTCTCTAATCCTTCTACAAAGTTCTATACCATCCATTTGAGGCATCATAATATCCAAAATAGCAAGTTGAATACTGTTATTATTTATTATTTCTAAAGCCTCTTCTCCGTTATGAGCACTAAAAACTTTAAAACCTTCTTGTTTTAAATTCACATTAATAAATTGAATAATATCTTTATCGTCATCTACAATTAATATCGAATTTTTTTCCATTTCCAAACCTCTTTTTTGAAATATATTCCACATCTAAGTTTATCATAAATCAAATCTACCCTTACACCTTGAATAATCTTTATTTTCAGATTAAATTATATAATAACAAATACATTCTATTTTCATGTGAAAAGGAGCGAAAATATGTTTCCTTTATTAAAAACTGAAAGACTTATTTTAAGAGAACTTACCGAAGAAGATGCACCGCGTATACTACAATGCTTTTCTAATACTAATGTACTGCGCTATTATGGCCAAAAACCGTTACAAGATGTTGATCAAGTGAAACAAATCATTCATAACTTTAAGTTGAGTTACAATGCAAGAAGCGGTATAAAATGGGGAATCGAATTAAAAGACAAGAAAGAACTCATCGGTACCATTGGTTTTCACGATTGGTCTTCTGAGCATAAACGAGCCAATATAAGTTATGCCTTTTTGCCTGAACACTGGGGAAAAGGATATGCGACTGAAGCTGTTTCTGAGGTTATATCATACGGTTTCCATACGATTCATTTAAAGCGGATTGGAGCAATTGTATTTCTTGAAAATGAAGCTTCCAATAAAGTACTATTAAAATTAGGTTTTGAAAAAGAAGGCGTTCTAAAAAATTATATGTATCAAGATGATATCCCATATGATACGAATTTTTACGCTTTATTAAAATCAGTTTAATAGAATTTATGTGTAAAAAACCTTACTTTTAAAAAGTAAGGTTTTTTGTATTTATTCATTAGCAATATAAGCATTCTTATAAGTATAAATACCACCAAATTGATGCTTTTCAATTCCTTTTACATAATCCTTTTGTACATATGCTGAGCCAATATGATAAAGCGGCGCCACCGCAGCATCTTCTAATAATACCTGCTCGGCTTCTCGCAACGCTTCCCATCGTTTTTCCGTATCTAGTACAAAATCCGTTTTCGCTTTCTTTATTAATTCATCGTAACGAACATTAGAATAATTCATTTTATTATTCGGATTCCCTGTCGTAAATAACTCTAAATAACTAATTGGGTCTTTATAGTCAGGTCCCCAATTTGCCATAGTTATATCGTAATCACCTATTTGTTCTAACTGTAATTTTTGCTTAAATGGCTGTTGTTTAATTTGTATCGCGAGTCCTTGCAAATTCTTCTCTAAATCACCTTTTATATATTCTGCCATACGTATTGCGTTATCTTGTTCGAACGTTAAGAACCCTAGGTTTACTTGTTCTACCCCAAGCTCTTTTTTCGCTTCTTCCCAAAGTTTTTTCGCATTTTGCAAATCATATGAGGAAATATCTCCATTTTCTTTTCTAAAATCTTTACCAGTCACTTCATTTACATGACCAACTGGTACAAGTCCACTTGCAGGTTTTGCTCCGTTATTAATAAAGTGAGCAACGAAATCATCTTTATTTAACGCTAATGAAATAGATTGACGCACCTTTTTATTTGCTAACGCGTTATTTTTTTCATTAAAACGAAGCATAGCAATTCCAGGATCACTCGACATATGTAATTCCTTATTCCCTTTATACTTGTCTACAACTTGCGAATTAATAGGTACTCGATCCAAATCTCCGGCTTCATATAAATTTACAGCTGTCATTGTATCCTTTAGGATATGAAAGTTTATTTCATCTAATTTCACTTTCTTTCGATCCCAATATGTAGTATTTTTCTTTAATTGAAACTCTTGTTCATGCTTCCATTTTTCTAATACAAATGGACCGTTATATATGAGATTACTAGGTTCCAATGCATAATTGTTTCCTTGTTCTTTCAAAAATGATTCATGCTGTGGTAAGTATATAGGTAGTGCTAACAACTGTAAAAAATACGGAACTGGCTGTTCGAGTTCAACTTCTAACGTATAATTATTTATCGCTTTAACCCCAAGTGCATCAAGAGGCATTGTTCCCTTATTGATCTCTTTCGCATTTTTTACATAAAAGAGCATGGACGCATATTGAGAGGCTGTTTCAGGGTTAATTGCACGTTTCCAAGCAAATATAAAATCATTTGCTGTTACATTATCCCCATTTGACCATTTTGCATCTTTACGCAAGTCAAATGTATATTTCTTACCATCTTCACTTCTTTTAAACGATTTTGCTATGGCTGGAGTAGGCTGATCTTGATCGTTTAATACATATAACCCTTCAAATATATTCTGCATAATGTGTGCTGATGTACCATCTGTTGTTTTCACAGTGTCCAGAGAAGGAATTTCTTCTGATACTGTTACATTTAACACTTGTTTTTTAACCTCTATGTCACTTTTATCCGCTTTATTATTACAAGCTGTTAATAATAAAGATGTAACAAGTGTCATTACCATTAAATGGCTCTTTTTTCGCTTCATGAGTTGTTCTCCTTAAATATAAAATATTATAAAGCGTAATATATTATAGCAGAAATACTAACAGAAAGATGCGACATTCTTTTGAATATTTATTCGTTCAAGAAAAAAGCTATCCTTTTAAAAGGATAGCTTTTTCAACTGCCACATAATTATCTATCTTTGCAGACCTCGTTTATAACGACTTGCTTCAAATATAATACGCTCTTCATCTAACGTTTTACATTCGCCATTCCAAACGACACGTTTTCCATTAATAATTACATCGCTTATATCTTTTCCACTAGCAGCATATACAAGGTGTGATAACACTTCATCCGCTGGTTGTAAATGCGGCTTATTAGACGGGTCAATCGTAATAAAATCAGCACACTTACCAGCTTCTAGTGACCCTGTTTGTTTCATCCCGATTACTTCAGCAGCCCCTTTAGTCGCAAGTGTAAGAGCTGTTTCAACTGGTAATGCTGTTGCATCTTGGTGAATACCTTTTTGTAATAAAGTCGCTATGCGCATTTCTTCAAACATGTCTAAATTATTGTTAGATGCAACACTATCTGTTGCAATTCCTACTTTTATTCCTGCTTCTAGCATCGCTTTTACATTCGCTATACCAGAACCTAGTTTTAAATTACTATTTGGGTTATGTGCTACTCGAACATCATGTTCTGCCAAAAATGCACGCTCATCATCATTTAATACTACACCGTGTGCAATAACTGTTGGGCGTTTAAACAATCCGCAGCTCGCTGCATATTCTACTGGACGTTTTCCGTACTGTGCTTCAATATCACGTACTTCACGCTCTGTTTCAGAAAGGTGGATATGAACCATTGTTTGATTCTCTACTGCAATCCGTGCGCACTCTTCTAACAATTCTGTACTACATGTATATGGACTATGTGGTGCAACCATCGTAGTTAACATGCCACTTTCGTTATAGTAACGCTTCACATATTTCTCAGCTTCTTCAATCGCTTTCTTTTCATCGTCTTTCGTTCCGAAGCTAAATAAAGTCCTTGAAACAGCAGCTCGCATCCCGCTCCTTGATACCGTTTCCATAATTGCGTCTTGATCTACTCCAATTGGATTAAACATGTCAGAGAATGATGTTGTACCACTTTTCACCATCTCAAGTAATCCTAATTCCGTACTAGCGACCGCAATTTGGGGAGTAAATTGACTTTCCAGTGGCCAAATTCTCGTCTCAAGCCACGGCTGTAATAACATATCATCGCCAATACCTCTTAGGAGACTCATTACAACGTGTGTATGTGTATTTACAAGCCCTGGTAAAACCCACTTTCCTTTCATGTCAATTACTTCATCTACTTCAAAATCATTAGCGAATTCTCCGCTCTTTACATCTATAATTTGATCATTTTCTACAATGATATATCCATTTTCTATCACTTCGTTTTGTTCATTCATCGTTACAATTGTAGCGTTTTCAAAAGTATTTCCCCTTTCAACTCTATGAAGTTCCCTTTAATAAGTTACCACCATTATAGTAACTTATTAAAGATTAAGAGTCAAAAGATAATTTTAATTCTTTCGTTATTTTTCCCTTCAAAATGCTATATTGTTTTTCATTTGTATCTGCAAATGCTTCTTCCCGATTTGACTTTTCATCCATATAATTCAATTTCCCATTGAATTGAGTCTCTGTAAAATCAAATCTCTGCCCATCTATAAAGTTATAAAAGTGCCATACCTCTCTTACTTTTGTCTTTTTAATTTCTCCTCCATATATGTCTTGAACGACAAGAGCTGTAACACCACATTGTCCCTTTGCTGGGTTTTCAATTATCCACTTTGAACTTGTTTCAATCGACCACGATTTTATTAGTGCTTCATATATTCTTTTTTCCTTTACATCATCCATTCTAATCTTCCCCTACTATTAATAGTTTTACACATCATATTTCAAAAGAGGCAGTACACGACCCTTAAAGACAGTTGATGGTGTCTCTCCTATTAACTGTGCTCCCATTTTCAAGTAATATCCTTTTGCATTCGGATCACTATCAATCGTAAAACTTTTTAATCCTAGTTCATTGGCTTTTTCTATTACATACTCCCAAAGTATTTTCCCGTAACCTTTTCCTTTGTAATCAGGATGAATGTACAAGAAATCGAGAGCTTTATCATTACGTAAAAATGAGAAAAAACCAATCTTCGCATTATCGTTTTCTAAAACATATACAAAATTATTTTTTATGTATTCTTCTGTAATTGTTAAATCTTCCTTACAAGCAAGTATGAATTCTTCACTATAATCCCACGTTGCTTTTGATTGTAGTGCGAGTTCACTTAATTCATTTGCTTCACTTAATAACGCTTCTCTTATCTTCATGATTCTTTTTCCTCACCTTCGATATGTAAACTACTAAATTGATTCGGAAAGCACTTCAAAAAACCTTTTATTTTCATAAATTAGAGATTATTTTTATAAATCTTTATTATAACCAGTACAATTTTCAACAATTTTTTTAAAGAAAAAGAACGCCATCCCTAAAAGTTGGCGTTCTCTTTTTCTAAAATTTAATCTTCAAACTCACTCATTCATTTTACTATTTTGTACGATACAAACCTATACAGTTTCTACTACCGCTTCAAGCATTGTTCCATTTTTAGCATAATTCGTATGCCAAGAAAAAGCTTTTTCTAAAATATGAGGAGTTTGTCCACCTCTTGTTTTTGCTTCTTCGTAATAAGCACGTAGTTGATCACGATACATTGGATGTGCGCAATTCTCAATAATAAGTTCCACTCTTTCTCTTGGCGCAAGTCCCCTTAAGTCGGCATACCCCTGTTCAGTGACGATAACATCTACATCATGTTCAGTATGGTCTACATGAGAAACGAAAGGAACAATACTTGAAATGTTACCACCTTTCGCAATCGATTTAGTAACAAAGATAGCTAAGCGTGCATTTCTTGCAAAATCACCAGACCCACCAATACCATTCATCATTTTTGTACCTAAAACGTGAGTAGAGTTAACATTTCCGTATATATCTAATTCTAATGCAGTATTAATTGAGATTAATCCAAGGCGACGAATGATTTCAGGATGATTGGAAATCTCTTGCGGACGCATCATTAATTTGTCACGATATTTTTCAAAGTTAGAAAATACTTGTTGCATTTTCTCTTCAGAAAGCGTGATAGAACAACAAGAAGCAAAATTGACTTTTCCAGCATCCATAAGTTCAAAAACTGCATCTTGTAAAACCTCGGAATATACTTCTAAATCTTCAAATTCTGAATCTAACATTCCATGCAATACGGCGTTAGCCACTGAACCAATTCCTGATTGTAACGGCGCTAAACGATTTGTTAATCGGCCTACTTTAACTTCTTCTCGAAGGAATTCTATTAAATGCTGTGCCATAATAACAGTTTCTTCATCCGGAGGAACAATTGTCGATGGCGAATCCAATTGATTCGTAAACACAATTCCCTTTACTTTTTCAGGATCAATTGGAATACCGATTGTTCCAATTCGGTCATCTGTTTTCACAAGCGGAATTGGAAGCCTCTCCCCTTGTTTACCTGGTTCATATAGATCATGTAGCCCCTCTAATTGCGCGGATTGAGCCATATTCATTTCAATAATAATAGACTTAGCATTTAAGGAAAACGCTAAGGAATTTCCAATTGAAGTGGTTGGAATAATCATTCCGTCCTCTGTAATCGCAACCGCTTCCAAAATAGCGAAATCTATATCCAGAACGTCAGCGCGGAGTAACTCTGCTGTATGAGACAAGTGTTGATCCACAAATAAAAAGTCTCCGTTATTAATTCCTTTTCGCATAGTCGCGTCAGCTTGGAAAGGTAATCTTTTCCCTAAAATTCCTGCCTCAGCAAATAATTTGTCTACATCCGAGCCTAAAGAAGCCCCAGTATAAACATTTACTTTAAAAGATTCATCATTCTTAACTCGGTTTACAAGCGCAAATGGGACTGCTTTTACATCACCTGCACGTGTAAACCCACTTAAGCCTAAAGTCATTCCACTTTGAATCCAGGAGGCTGCTTCTTCAGGTGTAACTACCCGATCTTTTAGACGTTGATCTCTGATTCTATCTAAATTATTCTCCATATGTAATCCCTCTCTCATTGAATATTCATAATTATTTTACACATTAACACTATCAAAATAGGGATTTTAGTATACAATGCCGAAAATTCAGACAGAACAGCAAATCTAGGTTCTAAAGCAGAAAAATTTAGAATCCTAGAAGCTTACGGAAATAACTAGCGTATGATTGACTAACTGGTACTCTCTCACCATTATCCATCGAAAGTACAAAAGTAGAATGGGTATCAGGATAAATCGCTTTAATATGATTAACATTTACAATAAACGAACGGTGACATCTAATAAATGAATCTTTCGGAAGCAAGTATTCGAATTCTTGCAGAGAGTATTTATGTGTTCCTGATAACTCTTCTGAATTCACGTACGTCTTTTTATCTTTAGCCTCTAAATACATAACCTTTGAAAAAGGAACCGGAATCCAGCCGTCTGTTGTTTTTAAAGTAACGACTGACTTTCCATCCGTTAAAGCTGGATAAATTGCCGTTACGCACCCTTCAAGCTTTCCATTGTTTGAAAATGGTACAGCCATTCCATGATAAGGAATACCAAAAACATCCCGATTCATAAACTCAGATGTTTTTTGATTCATCACCATCGCTTTATGAGCAATCGTTCCTTCCTTTATAGGATCCCCGACACTAATCTTTAAATCAATTCGTTTACTTGGCCGATAGTAAATATATTCTTTCGTATTCGAAACAGCAATGGAAATTTCATCTGAAAATAATTCCCCAACAACATCTAGTAATAAACCTAATGTTCTATCTTCCATTCTATTAACACCTCATTCACTATTATACTACTATTATGAACGAGCATCTGTTGCTTTATAAAAAGTTTGATTTTAGGTTACTTTTAAAATTAGTTTTATTCACTATTACTTCGTTACTACAAAAAACCTCACTTCAGAAAAGTGAGGTTTCCTCTCATACAATATTTCTTTATTTTTTGAACGACTATAGAATAAGATTTATTTTTTATTAAGTAAAGTGAATTTAAGAATTTATTGCCCCTATTTCTGTATAATAAATAATCCCAAATTACAAACAGTTTGGGATTATCTTTCTCATTTATTATGCGCATCTAACCACGAAATTAAATCTTTAAATACTTCATCCTTATTTACTTCATGAAACATTTCATGTCTACCATTTTCATATAAACGTAGTGTCACGTCTTTCACACCACATTTTTTATAGTTTTCATATACTTCTTTTACACCTTTCCCCATATCGCCAACAGGATCACGATCACCAGAGAATATATGTATTGGAAGATTCTTTGGCGTCTTCTTGTATTCTTCTAGTTTATTTACTTCTAATACTCCAGAAAATAATTCTCGGTAAAAACTCGTCGTACAAATGAAACCACATAACGGATCCGCAATATATTTATCAACTTGATTATTATCTGAAGATAACCAATCAAATTTTGTACGATTTGGCTTAAAGTTCGAATTGAAGTTTCCAAAAGATAAAAAGTTTAACATTGGACTTTTCGTTTTTGCCCCGCGCAATTTCATTTCGATTGTTGCTACTTTATGACCAATAGCTCCTAAAAGCCCTGGATTTCCACCTGTTCCTGAAATCAGAAATCCATCGTATAGTTCACCCCTAAGTTGTACAGCACGTCTTGATAAAAAAGAACCCATACTATGTCCAAGTAAAAACAAAGGACTTGACTGCTCTTCTTTTATCCTTTCTGAAACAAAGATAACATCCGATACAACTTGATTCCACCCTATATTTGGTTCAAAATGACCATAATCTTCTTCTTTTTTTACTGTTTTCCCATGTCCTTTATGATCATGCGCATAAACACCATACCCTGCTTCCAATAAAGCATCTACAAATTCTGTATACACCCCTGCATGCTCTGTCATGCCATGTGCAATTTGAATAATTCCTCTCGGATCTCCTTCTGGTAACCATTTACGCAAATAAATTTCCGATCCATCCAATGCCGTAACGAAACTTTCCTGTACATTCATTTCGTCAGCCCCCAACTCTATTATGTATAGCTTTAAGAAAATGAATATCCATTCACTTTTCTTATTTTATATTATATGTAATTGCTTTCATTATGACAAATGATGTATTTTTCAGACTTGCTTTTAAACTAATCTCTTGACGAATTCAAAATAAAATTATATAGTTACTTACATAAAGTAATTATATAATTTTTAGGAGGTTTCTACTATTATGATGCCATCATTATTTTTAGCACACGGTTCGCCTATGCTCGCTATTCAAGATACAGACTATACACGATTTTTAAAAATACTTGGAGAAACATATAAACCGAAAGCAATTGTTATTTTCACTGCTCACTGGGAAAGTGAAGTATTAACGATTTCCTCATCAGATAACGAGTATGAAACAATTTATGATTTTGGAGGTTTTCCCCCTGAGTTATACGAAATCAAATATCGTGCGAAAGGCTCTTCTCATATTGCATCTATTTTAGAAACAAAATTTAAGAACAAAGGTATTTCAGTCCATCATAATATGACGAGAGGTTTAGATCATGGTTCATGGACACTCCTGCACCGCATGTATCCAGAAGCAAATATTCCTGTCGTGCAAATATCAGTCAATCCATTCCTTTCTGCAAAAGAACAATTTGAAATTGGAGAAGCACTTAAAGGACTCGGACAAGAAGATATTTTAGTAATCGGGAGTGGCGTTACCGTTCATAATTTACGAGCACTGAAATGGAATCAAACTACACCTGAAAAATGGGCAATTGAATTTGATGATTGGATTATTAAACATATGCAGAATAACGATAAAGATGCATTGTTTAATTGGGAGAAAAATGCTCCTCATGCACAATTAGCAGTACCAAGAGCAGAACATTTTGTTCCTTTATTTATCGCTATGGGAAGTAGTGAAAATAGCGGTGAAGTCATTCACCGTAGTTACGAGCTTGGTACATTAAGTTATCTTTGTCTTCGATTTTAAAGAAAAGGATGAAACACATGTTGCTTCATCCTTTTTCTTTTTCATTCACTTAGTTAACTAACTTCCAAACGTTGTTTCTCTGATACTTCTTCGTTCTTATTATGAAAATAAACCCAAATACACGCAATAAATAATAGTGATGATGTAGAGAGGAAAACATATTGGAAGCCTGCATGCGCTGCAATTTGTCCCCCGAGCACTGGCCCAATCATATTTCCTAAAAACTGAAACGACTGATTATATCCAAATATTCGTCCCGTAACATGGGTTGGTGTATGTTGTTTTAGTAGAGTTTGTACGGAAGGCAATAATCCTGCTTGTGCGATACCTAATAAAAATCGAAGAATTAATAGTTGCCAAGCTGAGGTTACAAATGCTTGCGGGATAAAAATAATTCCAGCTGCAAACAACGCTACAACTAACGTTTTTTGAGGACCGATATGATCTGATAATCTTCCTAGTCTTGGTGCTGCCAAAATAACTGCTAATCCTGTCGCTGACATAACTGCACCCGCAATTGTTTCAATATGTGCAGTATGAGGACCTACTAAATTTTTCACGTACAATGTAACAATTGGTTGAACTGACATATTAGCAAGTTGAATAATAAATGTTGTTACAAATAAACTAATAATTAAATGCTTCGCTGGGACCATCGTCCATACTTTTTTCGGCTGTGTTTTTTTTGCTTGAGCAGAGTGATTTTCTTCATGCAAGAAGAAAAAAACGATGAGAAAGGAAAGGAATAAAAAAGCTCCTGTAACAAGAAAGACATGACGCATTCCAATTAACTCAGACAAATAACCTCCAAGTAACGGGCCAAGTAACGAACCGCTCACACCACCAGTTGAAATTGTGGAAATCGCCCAACCTGAATGTTCTTTCGGAGTTTCTGCTGCAATAAATGTCATCGCTGTTGAAAGGAAACCAGATACTGCTCCCATTAAAAATCTTAGTGCGACTAGTTGATACACATCCGTTACAAACCCCATAAGCGTCATAATAATCGCCATACCGAGGCTAGCACGAATAAGCATCAATTTCCGTCCATGTATATCACCAAGCTTTCCCCATATTGGCGATACGATCGCACCCATTAAAAATGTTACACCAAATGCAAGTCCCGACCACTGTGCAATGCTTGAAGTGCCAGTTACTCCTAATTCCTCAATATAAAAAGATAAGAAAGGAATTACTAAACTCATACCGGCTGCAGTGGTAAAACAACCTAGCCAACAAATCATTAAATTCCGTTTCCAGCTGGCCATTTTCACACCTTCTTTCTTTAGATACCCATTCTACACCCTTTCTTGTAAAAAGTTTAGTAATTTGCTTTATATGCAAGATTTACTACAAAACCCGCTATTTTCTAGTAAAAACCACTACATCTCTACATCATTTTCATAATAAAACCAACTCCTCTATATGAAGTTGGTTACTTATTATCTATCGGTATTAAACGAGCATTACAATTTCTCTCGTAAAACTCAATGGGACCTGCTTGTCCAATAATCGCATATTCATATCCATCTTGCTTCATATTATATAAACAATGATGCAATAATTCTTTTCCTACACCTTTCACACGATTTTGTTTCGCTATGCCCATTGGACCAAACAAGCCTTTCTTTCCTCTCACTACATCGTAACAGGCGAAACCAACTATTACTTCCTCCTGCTGTGCAATATAGATAGGTAACTTTTCGTTATATGTCCGAAATCCATAATCAATCGACTGTAACCACCGTTCACCAAATTCATCCACTACAAATCGTGATAACTTATCAAAATCAGAAGGACTAACTCTTCTTACATGACAAAATAATGTATTATAAATAGCTTTAAAACGATTTAAATCAACCGCTAAGTCTCTCGGTGCAGCTGTAATACGTAATATATCTTTTTGCATTTGTGTATGTATAAATCCACCAATATTTGTATCTACACGAAATAATGCATACATAACATGTCCTTCATTTACTACTACTTGCTGAAAGCGTTCCATACGTTTCTTCGCTATTTGTAAAATTTCTATCGCCTTATAAGATAGTTTATATTGCCCTATTTTTTTATACTCTTGATTATGTAAATCGAATTGTTTTCGTAACGAAAGTTTTTCTAAAAAATCTGGACCGACTTTGTGAAACAAATACATAAATAACTCAGCGCAAACTCCTGTACCTTCTTTACACATACCTATAAACAGATGGACTGGGTGAATTATGTTATACTCACTCTCTTTTGCTGCAATCTCCAATATTTTATGCACACGTTTTGTAAATTGAAATTCCTCCATATGTGTTTCCATCCTCTACTAATTTACTAACAAACCGTAACCATAAATAATTGAAACAATTACACCCACTACCAATATACCTGGAAGTAAATTTGCCACCTTGATTTTAATAATACTAAGCAAGTTCAATCCAATAGCAGATATCATAATGCCGCCCGTAGCCGTCATCTCCACTATAAATTGGTTCATTAATTCTTTCGAGACAAAACTATTAATTTGTGTTGCAAAAACTGCAATACCACCTTCATATAAAACAACTGGAATCGCCGAAAATACTACGCCAATTCCTAGAGTTGTCGTTAATATAATAGAAATAAATCCATCGATAATCGCCTTTGTAAATAAAATATCATGATTTCCGCGAATCCCACTGTCAAGTGCACCAAGTATCCCCATCGCGCCAATTGCAAAAATTAAAGTAGCTGTTACAAAACCTTCTGATATGCTACCTTTCCCTTTCGATCCAACTTTATTTTCTAGCCAATCCCCTAAATGTTTTAACTTTTCTTCTAATTGTAACCATTCTCCAATTACCGTACCAATCACTAAACTCAGTATGACAACAAGAAAGTTTTCACTTTTTAATGCCATTTGAAGCCCAAGCACAGTAACCGCTAAACCGATTGCGTGCATTATCGTCCCTTTCATACTTTCTGGAATCCTACTAAATAATTTACCAAGTAAAGTACCAAATATAATACAAATCCCATTTACAACTGCTCCTAATATAACCATTTCTCATTCTTCACCCTTCGAATTCTTTATTTCTATATTTTGGTTTATACATTGATTTACAGGTTATCTATATGTTAACTTAATATTGAGAATATTAACAAATGTTTTCCACTACATAACCCGCTATTTTTTGTAACTTTAATTACCTTTAATAGATTCAGTGTTAATTTAATTGCGGGATAATATTAAAAGGGAAGGTATATATGAAAACTTTACTAAAACGATTTTTGTTAATAGCCTTTTTCATTACACCGATTGTTTTATTAATCAATTACTCTTTTATTTCAAAAGCAAAAGACAAACCCGATTTGCAAAACAAATCTAGTAAAACCGCTTCAAAAAGCGAAAAGAAAATAGAAGACCAAGAAATCACACTCACCTTCTCTGGTGATACAATGTTTGATTGGCAATTACGTCCTATAATCGAAAAGAATGGGGCTGATTACCCATTCCAACATGTAAAAGAAGAAATAAAAAAAGCTGATATTTCTTTTGTGAATTTAGAGTCGGCATTTACAACGAAAGAAAAGAAAGCACCTGGGCAACTGTTTTGGATTAAAAGTGATCCATCTACACTACAAGCTATTAAAAACACTGGATATGACATCGTAAATATTGGGAATAACCACACACTTGATTATGGGCAAGATGGATTATTAGATACGATTTCTCACGTAGAAAAATTAAAGTTCCCTTACATTGGAGCTGGAAAAAATGCGAAAGATGCATATACAGCACGAGAAATGACCGTAAAAGGGAAAAAATTTAAATTTCTTTCCTTCGTTCGATTTATGCCTGATTCTAATTGGGTAGCTGGTGAGAATAAACCTGGCGTTGCGAATGGCTATGATTTAAATCTTGTAACAAAAACAATTAAAGAACAAAAGAAAGATGCAGACTATTTAATCGTCTATATGCATTGGGGCGTTGAAAAATCAAATCGTCCGGTAGAATACCAAAAGCAATATGTACCTAAAATGGTTGAAGCAGGAGCTAACGCAATTGTCGGAAGCCATCCACATTGGCTACAAGGATTTGAGTATTATAATAAAGTTCCTATCGCTTACTCATTAGGTAACTTTTTATTCCCAAGTTATGTGAATGGAAAAAGCGCCGAAACTGGCGTATTAACTTTAACTTTTAAAGGAAAGGATGTCCAAATGTCATTCAATCCTTATATCATTCGCAACAACCAAGTTTCCCCTGTAAATGAGGAAGAAAAGAAAAAAGCTCTTCAATATTTACAAACAATTTCAACTGATGTAGAAATTGATGATATAGGGAAAATAAAAAACAAACGAAACTAGACAGTCCAAGATCTATTTCTCTG
Source organism: Bacillus cereus group sp. BfR-BA-01356 (assembly GCF_022663635.1). Taxonomy (NCBI): domain Bacteria; kingdom Bacillati; phylum Bacillota; class Bacilli; order Caryophanales; family Bacillaceae; genus Bacillus; species Bacillus cereus group sp. BfR-BA-01356. The sequence continues at coordinate 21,214 of NZ_JAKUFX010000044.1, forward strand.
TAATATACTTTACAGAATAGGTGATAAACATGCTGAAAAACTTATTAGAAAATGTAAGTTTGTTAGAGAATATTTATAAAATGTCTATAGCAGTTCTACTTTTATGTTCTAGTTTAACTATAAAAAAGATAGAACAAGCACTATATTTCCTCGCTTGTATCTATCTTTTTTATTTAGATGCTAACTCTTCCCTTCTATTAAATAAGCAAATCAAACAAAACAGGGTTTTTATTAAGCTCCATAAATTGAATATTATTTTCTTTAAAGCGAGTAATTAATTGCTCATAATCTCCTTTATGTTTTAATTCTACTCCGACTAATGCTGGACCATTTTCTTTATTATGTTTCTTAATATACTCAAAGCGCGTAATGTCATCTTCTGGTCCTAATCCTTTATCAAGAAATTCTCTTAGCGCACCTGAACGTTGCGGAAATTCAATGATAAAGTAATGTTTCAGTCCTTCATAAATGAGCGAACGCTCTTTCATTTCTTGCATTCTATCAATATCATTATTTCCACCACTTAGCGTACATACAACTGTTTTACCTTTTATTTCATCCCTGTATAAATCAAGTGCTGCAATAGAGAGTGCACCAGCCGGTTCAGCTACAATCGCATTTTTCTTATACAGTTCTAAAATCGTCGTACAAACTTTTCCCTCTGGTACTAAAACAATATCATCAATTACATCTTTACAAGTTTCAAAAGTTAACTTTCCTACCTTTTTAACCGCTGCCCCATCAACAAAACTATCTATTTTCTCTAATGCGACATTATCATTTTGAAGAAAAGCCTCTTTCATAGATGCAGCTCCCATCGGTTCTACACCAATAACCTTTGTAGTAGGACTAACACCTTTTACATATGTACCAACACCTGATGCTAATCCACCACCACCGATTGCTGTAAAGATATAATCAACCGGTTTCTCCATATCATGCATAATTTCAACTGCCACTGTCCCTTGACCAGCAACGACATACGGATCATCAAACGGATGAACAAATGTCATTCTATTTTCTTCACAATAACACTGTGCTTCTTGGAAAGAGCTATCGAATGTATCACCAACTAATACAATCTCTGCGAAATCACCACCGAAAAATTGTACTTGTGATACTTTTTGTTTCGGTGTTGTTGTGGGCATAAATATTTTCGACGGAATCTTCAATAAATTACATGTATAAGCAACTCCTTGCGCATGATTACCAGCACTTGCACAAACAACACCGTTTTGTAACTTTTCTTTCGGTAAACTTTGAATCAAATTGTATGCACCACGAATTTTGAAAGAGCGAATTAATTGTAAGTCTTCTCGTTTTACATAAACGTCACAATCATATTTCTCAGATAAAACTGTATCACGTTGTAACGGTGTTTTAATAACGATATCTTTCATGCAATTATGAGCCATTAAGATATCTTCAATTTTCACTCTCTCCTTTACCTTTTGCACCATTATATATCATCCTTATCTCTTTTAAATTGGCTCAATCAAAATTTGGGATTTTCAGAACAGCCCCTGTATTCGCCGATGTTACCATTTGTGCATAACGTCCAAGCCAGCCAGTTTTCACTTTCGGTTCTGGTCGTTTCCATTCTTTTTTACGCTTTTCTAATTCCTCATCACTCACTCTTACTTCTAACAAACGTTCTTCAACATCAATACATACAATATCCCCTTGTTCAAGAAGTGCAATCATCCCGCCCGCTGCTGCTTCTGGTGAAATATGTCCTACTGAAATTCCACGTGAAGCTCCAGAGAAACGTCCATCCGTTAATAATGCAACCTCAGCACCTAATCCCATTCCAGCAATTGCTGATGTTGGTGCTAACATTTCTGGCATACCAGGGCCACCTCTTGGTCCTTCATAACGAATGACAACTACATCTCCTTTTTTCACTTTCCCAAGCATAATGCCAGCAAGTGCCTCATCTTGTGAATTAAAAATAACGCAAGGTCCTTCAAAACGCTTTACTTCTGTTGCACCGCTTTTAATAACCGCTCCATCTTTCGCAAGGTTGCCTTTTAATATACGCAATCCTCCTTCCTCACTATGAGGGTTTTCAAGAGAGTGAATAACTTCCTTATCTTTAATCTCTGCCTCAGCAATATTTTCTCTTAATGTTTGCCCCGTAGCAGTTATTCGATCAAGATGAAGTACTCCTTCTTTCCGGCTCATCTCTTTCAAAATTGCACTAATCCCGCCCGCACGATCAATATCTTCCATATGCCAATTGGAAGCAGGGCTTACTTTACATAAATGTGGTACACGTCTTGAAACGGCATCAATACGGTTCATATCGTAATCTAATCCAGCCTCTTGCGCGAGCGCCAATGTATGCAACACTGTATTTGTTGAACCGCCCATCGCCATATCAAGCGCAAACGCATCATCAATTGCTTCTTCCGTTACAATGTCTCTTGGTTTAATATCTCTTTCAATTAAAATTTTCAATTTCTCTGCTGCTTGTTTAATTAACTCTTCACGTCTTGGATAAATTGCTAAAATACTCCCGTTACCAGGAAGAGCTAAACCTAACACTTCACATAAACAATTCATAGAGTTCGCGGTAAACATACCCGAACAAGATCCACAAGATGGACAGCCATGATCTTCAATATCTTTTAATTCTTCTTCTGAAATTTTCCCAGATTGATAAGCTCCTACTCCTTCAAAAACGGAACTCAGATCAACAACTTCTCCTTTAGATGTTTTTCCTGCTGCCATCGGGCCGCCTGAAACAAACACAGTCGGAATATTAATACGTAGTGCAGCCATCATCATACCTGGTGTAATTTTGTCACAGTTTGGGATACAAATCATGCCGTCAAACCAGTGTGCATTTACAACCGTTTCTACTGAATCTGCAATTATTTCACGACTCGGAAGAGAATAACGCATACCAATATGCCCCATCGCAATACCATCGTCAACTCCAATTGTATTGAATTCGAATGGTACCATACCTGCCGCACGAACTGCCTCTTTTACAAGTTTCCCAAACTCGTTCAAGTGTTTATGCCCTGGAATAATTTCAATAAAAGAATTACAAATCGCTATAAAAGGTTTATCAAAATCTTCATCTTTCAAACCAGTTGCTTTTAATAAACTACGGTGCGGCGCTTTATCAAAACCTTTTTTAATCATGTCACTTCTCATCTTGTCAAATCCCCTCTTACATATTTTTCATTTATACTCTCTTACTCTATTTCTTTACTAATTCTTTCGGTGCATGAATCCAACTCATCATTTCACGAAGCTCTGCTCCCACTTTTTCTAATTGATGATTTTGCTCTGCTTTTTTCATTGCGTTATACGTCGGACGCCCTGCTTGATTTTCTAAAATCCATTTCTTCGCAAATTCACCTTGCTGAATTTCTGTCAAAACACGCTTCATTTCCTTCTTCGTTTCATCTGTAACAATTCTCGATCCTGTTACATAATCTCCAAACTCTGCCGTATCTGAAATACAATGGCGCATAGTCGTTAATCCACCTTCGTACATTAAGTCAACAATTAGCTTTAATTCATGCAAACATTCAAAGTATGCAATTTCAGGGCGATATCCACCTTCCGTTAACGTTTCGAACCCGGCCTTCACAAGTGCAGTTACCCCGCCGCAAAGTACAGCTTGCTCACCGAATAAATCCGTTTCGGTTTCTTCTTGGAATGTCGTTTCAATTACACCCGCCCGTGTACAACCTACACCTTTTGCATACGCTAATGCTACATGTAGCGCTGTTCCCGTCGCATCTTGATGCACTGCGACTAATGCCGGAACACCATTTCCTTCTTGATATACACGGCGAACGAGATGACCTGGACTTTTTGGCGCAACCATTGCTACATCTACGTAACTTGGCGGATTAATTTGGCCGAAGTGAATGTTAAATCCATGTGAGAAAAGTAACATTTGTCCTTCACGGAGATTCTCTTCTACTTCTGATTTATATACATGTGCTTGCTGTTCATCTGGCAATAACATTTGTACAACTTGTGCGGTTCGAACCGCTTCTGAAACAGACATTACTTCAAACCCATCCGCTTTCGCTACTTCATACGACTTACCAGGACGAACACCAACTACTACTTCTACACCAGAATCACGTAAATTTTGTGCTTGCGCATGCCCTTGTGATCCATAACCAATTACTGCAACAGTTTTCCCTTGTAATAACTCTACATTTGCATCTTTTTCATAATATGTTTTCATATTCCATACACTCCTTATAATTTATTTACTTGCAGAACATCAATTAATTTTTTCAACTGACTAACAAGTAATGTCGCTTCATTTTCAGTACAAACTGCTGTGAGTTTCATTTCAGAAACACCACTAGTATCTCTTTCGTTTAAATGTAAAGAAGAAATATAATAACCACGCCGAGCAAAAATCCCACTTATACGTAATAAGACACTTGGCTCGTTATGAATAACGAGTGAAAAAGTATGACTCATTCTTCCCACCTCTTCATAATCATTTCGTTATTTCCTTTGTTTGGCGGAACCATCGGAAATACGTTTTCACCTTCTTCTACACAAAAATCAACTACGACAGGACCTTCGTGAGCAAATGCTTCTAACATCACTTGTTTCGCCTCGGTTGAATTTGTTGCTCTTAATCCCTTTACTCCATAAGCTTCTGCTACTTTCACAAAATCTGGTGATCCAATTTTTGACTCTGATAAACGATTTTCATAAAACATTTCTTGCCATTGCCTTACCATCCCTAAAAATTTGTTATTTATGATAAATACTTTTACAGGGATATTATTTTCAGCAATTGTTTGTAGTTCTTGAATGTTCATTTGAAAAGAAGCGTCACCTGCAATACAAATGACAAGTTCTTCTTTTTTAGCTAGCTGAGCACCAATTGCTGCTGGAAAACCAAACCCCATCGTTCCTAATCCTCCAGAGGTAAGGAACGTCCGAGGTTTTCTTGCTTTATAGAAGTGAGCAGCCCACATTTGATGCTGACCTACTTCTGTTGTGACAATCGCTTCACCATTCGTTAATTCACTTACTAAGTTGATCACGTGCTGTGGTTTTAACTCAGATTCTTTTTGCTTATAAGAAAGTGGATATTCTTCTTTCCATGTCTTTACTTTCTGAAGCCATTCGTCTGTTTGTGTATAAATAGACATATGTAACAGCATGTGTAACGCTTTTTTTACATCACCAACAATCGGATGTTCTACAGTTACATTTTTATGAAACTCAGAAGAATCAATATCAATATGTACTTTTTTCGAGTTTGGAGAAAAAAGTTCTAATTTTCCTGTTACACGATCATCGAAGCGAACACCTAATGCAAGTAGTAAATCACATTCTGTTACCGCCATATTAGCAGCGTATGTCCCATGCATACCAAGCATCCCTAGAAACAATGGATCATCCGGTGGATATGCACCAAGTCCCATTAAAGTTGAAACGACTGGAATACGGTTCTCCCTTGCGAATTCGAAGAGTTCATCGGATCCACCTGAATGAATGACACCTCCTCCAATATAAAGAAGTGGACGCTTAGATTTTGAAATTGCTTTAGCCACCTCTCTAAGTTTCATGCTGTCTGGTACAAGTTCTGGTTTGTACCCCGGAATATCAACTTCTTCATTAAAGAAACTGGTGACTTTTGCATTTTGAACATCTTTTGGAATATCAATTAATACTGGTCCCGGGCGCCCGCTTTTGGCGATGTAAAAAGCTTCTTGCACAATTCGTGATACATGATTCACATCACGAACCTGGTAATTATGCTTCGTAACAGGTACTGTAATTCCGACAACATCCGCTTCTTGAAATCCATCTTTACCAATTAAAGGCGTTGCAACTTGCCCGGTAATGACAACTAAAGGAATCGAATCCATATAAGCGTCTGCTAAACCCGTAACTAAATTTGTCGCCCCTGGGCCAGAGGTAGCAAAGACTACCCCGACCTTTCCAGAAGCTCTCGCATATCCTTCAGCCGCATGAATAGCAGCTTGTTCATGACGAGTTAAAACATGTTTCAAACCACTTTCGTATAAAGCATCGTATATTGGCAAGATTGCTCCGCCCGGATAGCCGAAAACGGTCGTTACACCTAATCTCTTTAAACATTGAATCACATGCCCAGCGCCTGTCATTTCTTCATACTGTAATTTCTCATACGCTGTATACTGCTGCTTCATTTCCATTAACTCCTCTCCTTATTTACGCTAAGCTTTCCGTCAGCCCGGGAACACGTACTCCTCTTTCTCTCGTTAATTTTTTAAATTCTTCGGTCAATTGTTTCGTTACACTTCCTGGTTTCCCATCTCCAATTTCTCTGGAATCAACTTTTACAACTGGAATTAACTCCGCTGCTGTTCCTGTTAAAAATACTTCATCCGCTACATATACATCATGGCGAGTGAACGGTCTTTCCTCACACGGAATACTCAGTCGCTCACATAGCTCGATAACACTATTTCTCGTAATACCTTCTAATGCTCCTAAATAGGATGGCGGGGTTAATACTTTTCCATCTTTCACAACGAAAACATTATCACCAGAACCTTCACAAACATATCCTTGTTGATTTAACATAAGAGCCTCTAACACTCCTGCTTGTGCTGCTTCAATTTTTACAAGTACGTTATTTAAATAATTCATTGACTTAATACGTGGATCTAACGCATCTGGCGTATTACGTCTTGATGCAACAGATACAACGCTTAGCCCATTATCATAAAATTCTTGTGGGAATAATTTTAATTGTTCTGCAATGATAATTACGCTCGGCTTCACACAACTTCTCGGATCGAGCCCTAAGTCACCTTTTCCTCTTGAGACAATTAAGCGAATGTAAGCATCAGTATATTCGTTTTTTTGGAGTGTATGTAAAACTGCTTCTTCCATTTCTTCTACCGTCATTGGAATTGTTAGTAAAATAGATTTCGCTGATTCATACAATCGTTTCACATGTTCTTTTAAACAAAATACATTTCCTCCGTAACTACGAATCCCTTCAAATACACCGTCTCCGTATAAAAAACCGTGATCATATACTGAAACAACTGCCTTTTCTTTTTCTACAAATTCCCCATTCATGTAAATGTACTGGTTTCCCATCTCACATCGCTCCTCTTTTTTTCTCTATTTTTTGCAATCTATTTCTACATCGATTGCTGAGATGAGTATTTTTAACAGAATATTCAGTATATAAACCTTAAAAATATACTCGTCTCAACAATCGATTACTTACATACTTGTAGCAATCCATTGCTGAGACGAGGGAATCGTGGTACCACTCAGCTTCCTTATACTTCTCACGAAATATAAGCTCTGCAAGTCCAATTAGACTTTTGTTTTTCTATCGGGAACAACCCCGCTACTTTTTACTAGTTTTCAAAAGTAGTGCTCCAAGGTGATTTTCAATGAGTGAATTGTTACCACCCTCACAGCCTCGGGGCAGCTCTCTGAAACAATCTTTATCATTTACTCTCCTCTTCTACGCATTCTCTTCTTCTATTTTTAAAAATAAAAACTCTCGCCTCAGCAATCAACTACTACAATTTAGTAGCTTTGATTGCTGAGGCGAGAGTTTCGCGTTACCACTCAGCTTCCTTATACTTCTCACGAAATATAAGCTTTGTAGGTCCAATCAGACCTCCGTCCTTTTACCGGAGACGATGCCGCCGCCCTCTACTCAGTTTCCCTTTCGCAAGCGATGCTCCGAGGTGATCTTCAATGATTCGATTGTTACTACCCTCACAGCCTTGGAGTAGCTCTCTGAAACGATCATAATCATCTACTTTCCTCTTCTTTGCATATACAACATATAAAGTTAGAAAATTCTTAATTAACTTTTATTTGTTACACGTATTATAGGACGTTGTTCTTTTCATTGTCAATATGTTTTTTCAAAAAAATCAAAATTGGAATGCATTACTTACATACACTCATATATTACTTAAGTATGTTTGCATTACTACATAAAGAAAAGCTTATAAAGTTTATGAGGAGATGAGGAAACTATGTTAAAAGGGAAAGTAGCGTTAGTTACAGGAGCAAGCCGAGGAATTGGACGAGCGATCGCTAAACGTTTAGCAAATGACGGTGCATTGGTTGCTGTTCATTACGGTAGTCGAAAAGATGACGCTGAAGAAACTGTTCATGAAATTCGATCAGATGGTGGCCAAGCTTTTTCTATCGGCGCAAATCTAGAATCCTTACACGGTGTAGAAAACCTTTATAACGCTTTAGATACTGAATTACAAAAGCGCACTGGTGAAACACAATTTGATATTTTAATAAACAATGCTGGCATTGGTCCTGGTGCTTTTATTGAAGAAACGACTGAACAGTTTTTTGATAGAATGGTTTCAGTAAATGCAAAAGCTCCATTCTTTATCATTCAACTAGCACTACCACGTTTACGTGACAATAGCCGAATTATTAATATTTCATCCGCTGCCACCCGCATTTCTTTACCTGATTTTGTTGCATATAGTATGACGAAAGGCGCTATTAATACAATGACTTTTACGCTAGCAAAACAGCTTGGAGCACGAGGAATAACGGTGAATGCAATACTTCCAGGATTTATTAAAACAGATATGAATGCAGAACTCTTGAGCGACCCAATGATGAAGCAGTACGCTACTACTATTTCCGCTTTCAATCGCTTAGGTGAAGTAGAGGACATTGCCGATACTGCTGCATTTCTTGCTTCTCCAGACAGCCGCTGGGTTACTGGACAATTAATTGATGTGAGCGGAGGATCTTGTTTATAAAAAACATATATTTTCAAATCTTTTTTATTGCGCAATAAAACAATTTATATAATACTATATAAAACATATACATTTAGGAGGATTACAGCAATGTCTGAAAAAACATACGAACTCGCAACCTTCGCAGGCGGTTGCTTTTGGTGCATGGTAAAACCATTTGATGAACTTCCTGGTATTCATAAAGTACTTTCTGGCTATGCAGGAGGTCATGTAGAAAATCCAACATATGAACAAGTAAAAGCTGGAACATCTGGACATTTAGAAGTTGTTCAAATTACATTCGATCCTTCTATTTTTCCTTATCAGAAATTACTAGACTTATATTGGCCACAAATCGATCCAACTGACGATGGCGGACAATTTTTTGACCGTGGTCCATCTTATCGTACCGCTATTTTTTACCATAACGAAACACAAAAAGGGCTTGCTGAAAAATCAAAACAAGCTCTTGCAGAAAGCGGTATGTTTAAAGATCCAATCGTGACTGAAATTCGTCCTGCTGCACCTTTTTACGAAGCAGAGGAATACCACCAACATTTCTATAAAAAGAATCCAGAGAAATATGCTACTGAGCAAAAAGAATCTGGGCGTGAAGACTTTATAAAAGAAAATTGGCAAAAAAAATAATAAAAACGCATCGTGCTTTTTTAGTACGTTGCGTTTTTATTTTTGATAAAAGTACCATACAATTAACAGAACAATTGCTGTTAGTGACCAAAGTATTATCTCGTTTTTCACTCTATTCTTTTTCTTAGTCATTTCATTCCCTCCTAATAACTATTAAACATATTCAATTTTTTCTTTGTTTAATTGTCCATCTTATATACGTGAATACATCCTTACAAATTCTAATAGCAAGACCACCAATAATTCCGATTGCAATGGAAATTACTAGCATCTGTCCAAAACTAAAAGAATTTGTGTACATTATGTAGAGAACGATACATATAAGTAAAACATCCGGTAAAGAAAGTAAAAACCTTTTAAGCATTCCTTTATCTCCTCTATACTTTTTAATTTATATCTTCTACTGTAATTTTGAAATAAAATTTGTTCAAAAATTCCATTTACACCCTCATTTTATGAAAAATAATAAGAATCCCTTTTCAAAAGAGATTCTTATTCAGCAGATTTAAGTTTAATTATTTTCTACATATCCTATTCCATAATTACTCCTAAAATAGAATAATATTACTAATGATTTATTGTAAATTGACTATTTGCCAGGTAACCGAATGTCGCGCCAGCTAACTACATCGCATTGGCCAAATTCATTATTACCTACCGCGATCACCGTGCCGTCTGATTTTAGTCCGACTGTATGTGCACAACCAGCCGCTATCGCTACAATATCTCTCCAATCACTTACGTTACATTGACCATACTCATTCCAACCCACTGCCACCACGGTACCGTTTGATTTAAGTCCGATTGTATGATTCGTACCAGCCGCTATTGCTACAATATCTCGCCAGCCACTTACATCACACTGGTTATGTTTATCATTCCCCACTGCTGTCACCGTACCGTCTCGTTTAAGACCAACAGTATGAAGATACCCAGCCTTGACCGCTACAATACCTCGCCAGCTACTTACATTGCATTGACCATATCGATTATTCCCCACAGTCGTCAATGTGCCGTCCAATTTAAGACCGACTGTATGCCAGTCACCCGCTGTGACTGCCACAATACCTTGCCAACTGCTTACATTGCATTCTCCTTCTTTATTTCGGCCCACCGCTACTACCGTGCCATCCGATTTCAGGCCAATAGTACGACGCCACCCTGCCGCAACCGCTACAATATTATGCCAATCGTTTACATCACATTGTTCATGCTTATTCCAACCCACTGCTACCGCAGTACTGTCACATGTAAGACCGATTGTATGAGCATTACCCGTGTTCGTTGCCATATGAACATTGCCCACTGCGACTGCTTCAATATCTCGCCAGCCACTTACATTACATTCCCCTTCTTTATTCCGGCCCACCGCTACTACCGTGCCATCCGATTTCAGGCCAACTGTATGACAACGCCCCGCCGCTATCATATCTTTGGGCCATCGCTTCACTTTTTCTTTCGATAAAAGGTAATCCATGTTTTACCTCCTTGCATATAAGCAACTGTATCATAATAGATATTTTTATCAAATTTCATTATAAATCTACATTTACAAAGAAAGCTTATTGTACTTCTTCAAAAAATAAAAACCTCCAGTTTAAATACTAGAGGTTTTCTCGTTATTTCTTCAAGCGTTCAATAAAATCGTTCAATTTATCTAGCGATTTCATATTCTGATTGCAAGCTACACCATCTTTGCAAATGTAGTTTCCCTTTTTAACGAAAGTTCCTGGTACATCGCCTTTAATTTCAACTAAAAACATTCCTACTTCTTCATGTCCATGACATAACGAACAAATGCTTTTTTTATTTAAACTTTGGAACGTTCCTTGCAGACCAACAAATTTATTTTTATCATTTTTCGCTATAATAAATTTCCTGCTTGACCCCTTATCAATCCAGCTTAAATAAGATATTTCTTTCATATCCATTTCTTCCATATCAGGAAGTTTTAACTTTTTCGCTTTAGGAAATAATTTTTTTAATGTTTGTGCTGTAACTTCTTGAAACGGAATTACATACGGATTTATTTTCATTAAAAATGATTCTGCATCTTCTCTATTTTGAACTGTTAATACCGTATCAATTAACTCTTTCTGTTCATCCGTTAAATTCTCAAATACATGTATTATCTTTTCAATCGCAAGCGATTTTAACGCTTGAATTACACCTCTATCATTTGCCGTTGCATGCCCGTTTGCTAAAATATAAGCTTGTGATTTTATAAAATTATATTGATCACTTCTAATAAACGCTTCCATCTTTATCACTCCATACAAATTGTTGATCTAGTTTTATTGTATACAATGATTACGTTTTTTGATATGTAAAAGATAACTTAGAAACAAACATTACATATATCACTTATTCTCTACCGCTGCATTTCCTGACAAAAGAAGCCATCATCTGTTTTCCATTCCGCATATAATACGTCTTCAAATTTAGTAATTCCTTTTTGCTTTATTTGTTTATAAAGCCATCCTTCATCAAATCCCGCTTCCCTCAAATTATCCTTAACTACTTTTCCATCACTAATTAATGAAATTGGTAAGTATACAGGCTTATGTTTTAAACTTAAATCATTTATAGTAGGAGATTCGTATTTACTTTTTTTCAGAACGCTTATGTTTCCGTTCGGTTCCAATATCATATATTCAACTTCTCGGATTGAAAATATATCTTTTTGTTGCCTAAGCATTTGTTGTAATTGGTTTATATCCAGATGATTTACGCTTAATTGTTCACGATCAATCTTTCCATTACGAATAATAATTGAAGGATATCCTTCAAAAAACCTTCTTGTTCCTCTTACTTTTTGTGTTATCACTTCTATAGTATAAATTAAAATTACCCAAACAAATACTGAATATAAAATAGACCATACTTTAATTTTAGGATCATATATTGAATTTCCAACGAGCTCACCTAGGACGATTGCAGAAATAAAATCAAATGGCGTTAGCTGAGATATTTGTGTTTTCCCTAATATTTTTGTAGCAATTAATAGAACAAAAAAACCAACTAAAAGCTCTATCGTTATTTGTCCAATATGATTCATATATGTTCACCTTTCTACTTTTCAAATGCTCTGTATACCATTTAATAAAAAAACGGCACATTTTTTCTATTATCATGCCCATTCACACCTCATATATCCAATACATATAAAACAAAAAGAGTCTGATTCAAAGTAATATATGAATCAGACTCTTTTCCTCTTATTTAGAATACACAATCTTTTTAATCGTTTCCCCAGAAAGAAAATATTCTTCTGCAAGTTGATGAATAGCAATCCCACTTTTAAAAGCTTCTTTAATTGCTTTATTTCTTTCATCTAGTTGTTTTCTTCCGCCAGATCGTGTACCCCATTTATAATGTTTCGTTTCTTGTTTCGGAATGTAAATTGTTTCACCTTGTATATACTTTTGAATTTCAGTAATTAAACTCTCCGGTAAAACAGCATTAGCTTTTACGTATTTCATTTCTGCTCGCCCCTTATTTTTTATGGTTCATTTCAATAAGGTGCAAAGCCAAATATAAAAAATGATACGAGCTCATATAGGCGATTGTATATTACTTGTCTACCTCACGCAAAGTATCGCCATTTCCATACTTGGCTTTGCATGAGACGTTGCAGTGTCTGGCAATTGAATTATAATCGCCATATAAACACCTCCTAATATACCTTTTGTATTTTATTATATGATAAATTCCTTCTCCTTGCATCCACACCCTTCTTAAAGCACGAAATTACTTAGTTTGATATAATACTTTTTAATTGAATCAAAAATCATTGTGAGGTTACATTATGAAGAAAAAAATTATCATTACAATCGTTACACTATTCTTTATTATCACGGCATTATTCGGAACATACAAATTGATGAACGCAAGAAGCTTTCAATTATTTGGATATTTAACACAACGTGTAGAAACAAATGAAAAAGTGATCGCTTTAACTTTTGATGATGGCCCTACTAACAATGTAAAACAAATATTACCGCTACTAGATAAATACAACGCTAAAGCTACTTTCTTTTTAATTGGAAATGAATTAGAGAAAAATCTATCGTTAGGTGAAGCTATCGCGCAATCTGGGCACCAACTTGGAAACCATACATATTCTCATAATAGAATGGTTTTCAAAACACCTTCTTTTATTAAAGGTGAAATAGAAAAAACGAATTCATTAATCCGCCAAACAGGATTTACAGGCGAAATTGATTTTAGGCCCCCTAACGGTAAGAAGTTAATAGGGCTGCCATATTATTTAAATAAAAACAATATCGAAACAATCACATGGGATCTTGAGCCCGATACTTTTTATAAATCTGCGGCTGATAAAATTAAATACGTTAATAAAAATGTAAAACCAGGTTCTATCATTTTACTGCACTCTATGTATGATGAGTCTAATGAAAATTTACAAACGATTGAAGGTATTTTAGATTCTTTATCTAAGAAGGGCTATCAGTTCGTAACAGTAAATGAATTGCAAAAAAGAGCAAAATAAAAAGGTAGCGTATCTTTGTATGATACGCTACCTTTCTTTTTATATAATGCCAAGTACATTTAAGAATACGATAATAATCGCAATTGGTGCGATATAACGAAGTAAGAATAACCATAATACGAATAGTTTATAACCTTTATTTTTACTTACACCTAGCTCTTTCATTAATACATCTTTCTTCATTTTTAAAGGAACAAAGATAGAAACTAATAATACACCAAGTGGCATTAATACGTTACTTACTGCATAGTCCGCTAAATCAAAGACTGTCTTCCCGAAAATCTTCAGATCACTTAATATACCGAATGATAATGCTGATGGTACCCCAACAACGAAGATTAATAACCCTACGATTAAGGCCATTTTTTCACGTTTCCCTTTACCTTTTGATGTTAACGATGCAACACTAATTTCTAACATCGAAATTGCTGATGTAATCGTAGCGAAGAAGAATAGTAATAAGAAAACAATGAAGAATAATTTTCCGAACGCCATTTTACTGAAAATAGCTGGCAACACGATAAATAATAGTCCCGGCCCTTGAGATGGTTCCATTCCAAATGCGAACACAACTGGGAAAATTGCAAGTCCTGCAAGTAATGTAATAACAAGAGTTAAGGCTACGATAGAAAATGCTGAACGTGGTAAGCTTTCTTCTTTCGGTAAGTATGAGCTATACGTTACCATAACGGCTACCCCGACAGATAATGAGAAGAACGATTGCCCCATTGCGTATAATATAACTTCTGATGTTACATGTGAGAAATCAGGTTGTAAGAAGAAACGAACGCCTTCTCCAGCACCATCTAATGTAAGTGCACGAACGATTAATACAAAGAATAAAACGAATAATGCTGGCATGAAATATTTATTTACTTTTTCAACACCATTTTGTACACCTTTACTTACGATGAAAATAGTAATAAGGATGAATAATAGCTGTGATCCAACTGCTAAATATGGATTGGAAATGATTTCACCAAACGTAGCTTCGTATGCTCCATTTCCTTCCCATAGTCTACCTGTAATTGCATTCCATAAATATAATAAAATCCAGCCTCCTACAACACTGTAGAAAGAAAGTAATATGAAACATGTTACAATTCCTAATTTACCTAACCAAGGCCATAACGTTTTAGGAGCAATCTCTCTATATGCATCGACAGCCTCTTTTTGTGTACTTCTTCCAATAACAAATTCAGCTAATAATAGCGGTAAACCAATTAATAATGTGAAACCGATGAAAATTAGGAAGAACGCTCCGCCTCCTCCAATGCCGGCCATATATGGGAATTTCCAAATCGCCCCAAGACCAATTGCCGAACCTGCTGCAGCTAATACGAAACCTAATTTCGATGTCCATTGCTGTGAATTCATTTGTTAATCTCCTCTCTATCTCTTTTTCTTTGTTACAATTCGGTATTTATATTGTTCTATCAATACTCTTTTCTAATACGTTCACTTCCTCCCTAATAATAAAAAAACGCCCCTACGTAAATACGTAGGGACGACAAAATTATCGCGGTACCACCCTAGTTGTGAAGAACACTAAGAAACCACCTAAATAAAAACGCCCCTACGCAAAAACGTAGGGACGATAAAATATCGCGGTACCACCCTAGTTATGAAGCCACACCAAAGTTAGGACCTAAATAAAAAACGTCCCTACGTAAATACGTAGGGACGATAAATATCGCGGTACCACCCTAGTTGCGAAAAAATCTTCACCACTTTATTTGATAACGGTATAAACTACCGTCTTTCATTTCCTCAAAATATGAGATTTATGAAAGATGCTCCAGGACGAACTTCATGAATAATCTATATACTGATTCACACCAACCATCAGCTCTCTGAAATAGGGAGATATTCACTACTATACCCTTTCATTGCCCAAATATTATTTTCCGAATTGATTACTATCATTTTTATCACACATTAAAAATAGTGTCAACTTATATTTCGAATTTTTATGTATTACAATCTATTTGAAAATTCGAAATATAAGTTTTAGTTTAGAAAACAAGTAGCTTAGTACATAACGAATTCTAACAGGCAATAGAAAAAGAATTACGTATTATTGATACTTATTCAATAATACAAATCATCTAGAAACATAACCTGTCTCTCTGTATTCATTTTTTAAGAGTTTGATGGATACCAAGAAAATTTCGCATCACTATCCAGTGGTCTATTTTTCGTTTCTTCTTTAATTACACGAAACCATTCATTTAGAATTTGAGTTTTGGGCAATTGAGCAGCAAGGCTATCTTCCCAAATTATATGTGAGAACCAGGCTTTCGTTTCCCATTCAAACTGCAATTGTGCGAACGAAATTATAGGGTGATCAGCTCCACGAAATTGCTCATTTACTGCATTTGAAACTTCTGGAGCTTGCGGTAACAACTCGTTCTGAATTCTATTTCTTATCGTCTCATTTTCTAGCTGATCCCAGAAATACAATTGCCCATTTATTTGATAAAAAATATCAAATGAAGCCTCACCTTTCTTCAAATTCAATAACACGAAGGCACGTTCCACATCATTGTCAGCCGCTTTTACAGCATTAACAATTATATTTTGTGCCATTGATACCCAGTAACTAGTCGCTTCCTCTACCGGTGATTCAACATACAATTCTTCACTTAATTCATGAAGAGTAGCTTCTTGCTCATTTACTTTTTCAACTTTTTTAAAAAACCTATTAAAAAACCCCATAACTTCCCCCTTATTACTATTTTCTATTTCACAAAATAAAAAATAGATTTTTCTTGCTCATCCACATTTACTCCTGGCGCGTATGTATGAACTTGTTGCAACACTTCTTCTATTAGCAACTCTAACTCCTGCACACTTTTTTCTGGATTCCCTATTAATGTGTCCGCCATACGTTCATATAATTTTTCAGGTTTAATAGTCATTCGTTCCACATTATTAGGCATCCATTTAAACGCTGGATGATGTACGTACATTTTATTCAAACCAAATAAAACACCGAATATGTTCCTTTGTACTTCGCAAATAACGTCATAAAGCATAAGCCAATCTTTCCGTTTTAAAAGCGCCTTTCGATTGTGCCAACGATTACTTAACCATAGATTTTCTGAAATCATCCGTTTTGCTAGTTCATCTGGATATGCCGCTACTTTTTCTTTTAATTCATTCACTTTCCCTTCTCCATACAAACTAACACCATCATGAATGGATGATACAATACATTGTTTTTCATAACTTATATCATATTGATCCACCACATCCGAAATCACTTTCTCTACTGTCTCTGTTAAAAAGTTACTAATCTCTAATTTAATTCCCTCTTTCGTTAAATACGTTTCCGACCATTCTTCTTCCTCATACGGATGATACGATAATATTTTCCCAGCAATATGATAAATAGGGGCCCTACGATCCTCATCTTCCGGCGGTGTTGACCATAAAATATGTAATTCTATATCTGAATGTTCATCTTCAAGCCTTCTAGCTACTGAACCCGCTAAAATAATAGCTTCTACTTTCGGATTTTTCCTATAAATCTCTGACATCTCTATCGCTTTCTCTTTTAATCCCATTTCATTTCCCCCTAAAATTGCAGTAATCCCCTATATTTCATTTATCTATTTCGATATTACAGCTTGCATTACCTTTTCAAATTCCTACTTAATCATATTTCTATCCAATAGCGCTGAATAACTTCACCAGTACGAGAAGAAACTACTTCATTTTCTAACACACCTCCAACCTTTTGAATCGTTTTAGCAGAACCGATATTGGATTTATCGCAAGTTATTAATACTTTCTGCAATCCTAATTTTTGCGCTTCAGCTAATGCAAGTTGTAGTTGTTTCGTAGCGTAACCGTGGCGACGTTTATTCGGATGGACACTATATCCAATATGACCACTTTCCCGTAATAATTCTGGATTTAATCTATGTCTAATATTCACAAAACCTATAAGTTCCCCTTTTTCAAAACTTAAAAACTGACTAGATGGCACTCGATTAGCTAGTAAGTTTTCTCCTAGTTCTTGTTTACTCACTTTTTCAAACCATTCATCAAGAGAATCAAAGTTTTGTAAAGAACTACTTCCATGTGGTTGTTCCCCTGAGTGTAAAAACGCTCGTCTATACGCCGTAATATGCTCACTATATTCATGGATTGGTTTTAATAGTTTCATTGTTCTTCTCCCCCTCTTCATTCCATAAAACAAACACCTTAATAGCAGCTATTCACTATTAAGGTGTTTCTATCCTTTTTATTCAAATAACCCCATGCTCAAATAACGTTCACCTGTATCAGGCGCAATACATAAAACTTTTTTACCAACGCCTAGGCGTTTCGCTATCATGATTGCAGCGTAAACAGATGCTCCAGAAGATGGCCCAACTAATAATCCTTCTTGTCTAGCTAAGTTTCTCATTGTCGTTAAAGCCTCTTCATCTGCAATTTGAATAATTTCGTTATACACTTCTGTATTTAAGTTTTTCGGAATAAATCCTGGGCTTGTTCCTACTAGTTTATGAGGACCTGGTACACCACCGGATAAAACGGGAGATCCTTTCGGTTCCACTACTGCAATATATAAGTTTGGCAATTTCTCTTTTAACGTTTCACCAGTCCCTGTAATCGTTCCGCCTGTTCCTGCCGTTGCAACAAAAGCATCAAGCTCTCCATCCATTTGTTCGTAAATTTCAAGTGCAGTCGTATAACGGTGAATATTCGGATTAGCTGGATTTTCAAATTGTTGCGGGATAAAACTATTCGGTATTTGTTTTTGCAGTTCTAACGCCTTCGCAATTGCTCCTGGCATTCTTTGTTCTGCTGGTGTTAAAACTACTTCTGCTCCGTATGCTTTCAATAAATTAATACGCTCTTTTGACATATTATCTGGCATAATTAAAATCGCTTTATACCCTTTAGCTGCTGCATTCATCGCTAAACCAATCCCTGTATTCCCGCTTGTCGGTTCAATAATTGTATCTCCTGGTTTGATGAGACCATTCTCTTCTGCAACGTGAAGTAAATTATAAGCAGCACGGTCTTTCACACTGCGCGATGGATTAAACATTTCTAGTTTCACATACACATCTGCTGCGTCTTCCGGAATAAATTTAGATAATCGGACGACAGGTGTATCTCCTATTAATTCCGTAACGTTTTCACACAATTTCATAGCGCATCCCCTATTCTATCGTTTTCTTATCACTTGGCAGTAACCATGAAGTGAGTCCAATTAATGGTAGACAACTACATAATAGCATAATAAATTGCAGGCTATATACATCTGCTAATTTCCCAAGAACTACAGCACCTAATGCTCCAAGTCCAAATGCAAGACCTACGATTAATCCTGACACCATTCCCACTCGTATATTAATATTTAAGCCCTATCTCAGGCTTAGTTTTACTCTCTAATAAGAGTCCAGTAATAAAGAAAATACTTGGACGTCTCAAGATATTTCTAGATAATGGTCTT
>NZ_JAKUFX010000045.1:0-40021 GCF_022663635.1 Bacillus cereus group sp. BfR-BA-01356
TAATACAATTGCATTATCGCTCTTAAATTCCAGTAATCCATTTATGATGTCGCCAGCTTTTTTTAGAAGATTATCAGCAAAAACATTGAATACCCCAGTAGGTGATTTATCAAGCAACACTTTATTATTTTTCCAGTCTTTTAAATAGAATTGACCATCCGAGGCTCCTACAAGACCGATATCTAATAACTTATCCTCACTATTGAATCCAACTCCGATATTGGAACCGGGCGTTGGTCTCATTGTTAGATAACCAGTCATTATCCCCCCTGATCGCTTTACAACATCCATTTTATCAACCGCTTGTTGCAAAGCATCTATCTGTTTCTTGAGCTTATCGAACTCTGAAATATAGTTTTCTATTTTAATGTTTCCTTCTTTTACATCCCGTCTTAATGTAATCCGAATGTCTGGTGTACTCATTCGTTCTGTACTTTTTTCCATAACAAAATAAGCTGTCCAATCATCCGATGTGGAAACAGCTTGCGAGGACAATGTGTATGAAAATACGCCATTCTTTGCATCAACTATTTGGGCATCATCCCGGACGAACAGTCCGACTTGATTAATCGCTTCGTACTTCACTGCATACCCTGTTAAATCAACAAGTTGCCCCTTTTCTCTTACATTTACAGTAATCTTCAATCCGTTTTTATCATTTTGCCTCGAACGAATTGTTTTGGTAAACACAGGATCTGCTAAATCTATAATAATTTCCTCATTTCGCATGACTACACCTCTCTCTAACTATTCCTTTTCACGCGTCTAGGCGGTCTTCTTTGGCGTTTTACTTTGTTCCTGTGTTTTATATTCCCTTTAGGCTTTATCGGTTCTACTTCTTCGAATTTAGCCGTAGTTTTAGTTACATGCTCTTGAAATGCACTTGTTAATTGTGAAAGCATTCCGTATAAGCCTACACCATTTTCCTCTGATTCTTTTGGAATAACTAAACCATAATGTGTAGGAATTGCCTCTGTAGTAATTGTCGGCTCTCCTTCTTTACGATTCATACGCATTTCATAAAGTTTTGGAATATCGGTTTTCAAATTGTACTGTTTAATCTCCCATCCCATTACCTTTTCAAGTAAACTGGATGTAACAGGTCGGATATTGGTTTTATATGTTTCTTTCGAAGAAACTTTGAAGTCCGAAGCAATTACTCCTTGATAATAGGATCCAAGAGCTGTCTTGATTTGAATATAACCGTTTTCGTAACCTGAATTTCGTATCATCGCATATGGAAGTATGATATCTGTATCTCCTCCAGATGAAACCCCGATACTCGCAATCCAACTTTCATTGCGATAAAAACGGAACTGATCTTTGGCTTTAAATCTCATATCACTTTGCGCATTTAAAACAATCGTTTTGTCAGCATCAAGCATGGCATTCCCTGTTTGCGAAAAATATAAAGAAGCTGCATTCAAGTATCCATTGCCCTCAAGTCCTTTTGTAATTCCAATTCCACCAGACTTAACACTTGCATCTGAAAATTGATACAACATGATAGCGCCGTTTGCACCTGTTTGATCCGAGTCACCACCTAGAATAAAAGTGGGCTGTATTTCACCCCTACTATTTTTGTAATACCCAATAAAGGCTCTTACTTTCGAGGATTCATAAAGAC
Source organism: Bacillus cereus group sp. BfR-BA-01356 (assembly GCF_022663635.1). NCBI lineage: Bacteria > Bacillati > Bacillota > Bacilli > Caryophanales > Bacillaceae > Bacillus > Bacillus cereus group sp. BfR-BA-01356. The sequence continues at coordinate 1,628 of NZ_JAKUFX010000045.1, forward strand.
GAATAAATTGTTTAGAGATATTTACAAAATTAGCCGAATTAGATGTTTTCAAAGTCGAACCTGTTATTTCTCCGCCTTGCACCAGATTTCCACTCAACGTACCTGCAGTAATAAAATCCGCAACAATTCTTCCATCACTTGTAATAGCAGTTCCATATGGGCCATTCACACCTGTGGAAGAATACCCTAATCCATTCAAGTTCCATTGCCAAACCTTTTTCGCACTCTTTTCATCTTTCGTGTCCATAATTAAAACACGATCTGGATAAAAACGAACATGTCCTCCGAATCCTGAATTAATAAGACTTGTAGCATTTGCTTTTGCTGCATCCAAAATAGAACTTGGCATATTGGATAACTCTTCTTGTACCAGATCAACCCTACCGGAAACGTCCGTAAAGGATTCTTTGAAGTTACCAATGGTTATATCCAGATACTCTTTTTTTATTGGATCATATTTATAAGCAATTACCTTCGCCTTTATATTAATACCATCTTCTTGATGCTCAACCGTAACTGTATCTGCCATATAAACACTCTGTAAATGCTTATAATCCTTATACTCTTCCGTTTGTGATAACTCCTGAAACTTAACGTTATAACTTGCTTTAGGCTGATCAACCTTTTGAATAGCAAACATATCCTTAGCTGCCTGGCGTAATAACCTATATGCTTCTTCTAACGGAACTGCATCTTCATCGTCAGCATTTTCACCAATAGCTGCTTTAATATGTTTAAATTCAACCACTTTAATTTTAGGATGAGGATACTTATTTATAAGTGGGCTATCCACATACTTTTCAGGAAGAAATAACCCATCAAAACCTTGTGGCATGATTCTAGTTATGGGACTTTTCCAATCCACATTACCTTCATATCCTAATAAATCTTTCTTATGACGAATAACTACCCCGCGATCCATACCACGATTTTGTAGCATCTTCACATCAAAATTATCTCGTTTTAATTCGCCACCCCAACGATTAACAAATGAATTGTCTTGACTAGAATCCAATAATGCTTCCACAGGATTTTTACGGACAATACGTGCACTGGCTATCTTTGGTACATCTGAATAAAACTGAAAAGGATGCTTATATTGGCATCCTGCTGACATACGATTCATTGCTCCATTACCATTTGTTGCTTCAGCAAAAATGTCTTCAATTAGATTTTCAGTTAAGTCATAAAAAATGTGATAACATTGTGCTGTAATCTCACCCATACTGACTTTAGGCGCTGCCACTCGAAATAGTTGTTCGCCATCAGGAGTTGGAACTTTAATAATGCTCATTCCCTCTATTTCCAGACCATGCGGCGCAAACAATGGATAACTAAATGAAAATAAAAATAAACCATTGAGTTCTTCCTCAACAGTTGCGTTATAAATATTTTTATCTAAAGCCCCTATACCATTGTGTGTAAAATCAGTTTCATTTGGTTTATATAAAGTAATCATTTATATCTCCACCTAGGTCGAATTTCCATAAATTGAATTGCTCCTGACCACTCTATTGTATTTTCTCCTACGTTGAATATAGGGAACTGCCCAACCATTTTATTATTCATTGATATGGTATCGGTATATGCTTCAAGTATTTCTGAGTCTATGACAACAGAACCATTCACATCTTTTATTTGAAAAGAGACGTCATTGATTGTTATACGGAAATTACCGTTTCCCACAATCCAAAACTTAGGATCAGATTCAATTGTACCTGAATTATAAATTACACCAGGTTTGGTGAGCTTTAGATTTACATCCTCTGTATATTCAAAGGGATCTAGTGTGAAATCCACCTCAAATTCACCATGCTCCTCAATTTCAGTTGTGATGTCTCCCATTTCAACATGCTTAATCTTCCGATGTACATCGTCATCTGTGAAAAAAAGTGTTTTCCCTTGTAATAACCAAGGTTTTGCACGTCTTATGAAAGGTTTAATATTTTCCCTTTCCAACATATTAAATTTCACCTTAAAAGGGACATTTTCATATGTCCCTTTCTTTGTAAGTGAACCATGTCGTCCTGGTATTTCTATATGTTCTACCTTTTGTTTTGCGGTTGGAATCACTGGACGACCTACTAAACCTAATCCGTAACTGCTTGCTAATTCATTATCGATTCCTATATCCAACAATTAAGTCGTCCTCCCTATTCCTATTTTTGAATTACGTCCTTTTTGAGCCAGTGCATCATCTATTTTTCCGACCATGCGGTCGATATCACGATCCTCCCTTACTGAAGGATTATAAATATGAATTACAGTTGGTTCAGTAGACATCGTTGCTGCAATCCCTTCACCAATCGCGCCTAATGTTTTTTTATTCAACGGTAAAACCGCTTCATTTCCAGCTTCTCCTGCACCTTGTAACTGACCATTACTCATACCGAAAATTGTAGGTCTAGTAAAAATACCGCCTTTTGCACGCCATTGTACACCAATGCCAGATGGATACGTAATGTCTTTCCCTAAAATGTTTTTCGTGCTAGTTTCTAAACTAAAATGCGGCATTTTAGGCATTTCCGGTTTCGGAATCTTTAATTTCAAATCACTGAAAAATCCTTTGATTTTATCAATGAATCCCTTCACTTTATCCACCGCATCTTTTATCGGGTCAATGATAAACCTCTTTGCTGCATCAAACTTTTCTTGAGCTGCATTTTTGACTGAATCAAATTTTTCCCGTGCTGTGTTGTACATATCATTAAATTTCTCTTTTGCAGAATTATAAGCTGAAATAACAGGATCAATGATATATTTATAAACTAGATTCCATGCCGTAAGTGTATAAGATTGGATTTTGGCCCAGTTACCTAGTATCCAATTCGCTAAATCATTCAATTTTTCTTTCGTTGCATTCCACAATTCCTGAACAGGCTGAATGACATATTGTTTTATTAGATTCCACGCTGAAAGTGTATAAGATTTCGCTGTTTCCCACTGTGAACTTAACCAAGAAATCAAATCACTGAATTTTTCTTTTGTTGTACTCCAAGCTTCTTGGACTGGCTGAACGATATATTGCTTAAATAATCCCCACGCAACTTGCGCCACAGCTTTTGCAATTTCCCATTGTGTACCTAACCAATCAACCAATTCACCAATTTGTTTACTCACCCAATCATACGCTTCTTGAATTGGTTGAATAATATATTGAGATATGGCCGCCCAAGCGATTTGTGCTCCAGCTTGTATTAATAACCATCCAGCCTCAAGAACTGTAGAAATCAAAGAAATAATTGGATCTAAAACCGTAACAATAGTATTCCAAGTTTCTTGCCAAGCTGTCTTTAATTGATCCCAAATAGAAGTTGCCGTTTCAACAATACCCGTCCACAATCCACTGAAAAATTCACCTAAAGGAGACAATATACTATCTGCTAATTCAATGAATGAAGACCACGATTCTGAAAAAAAATCAGTAATACCTGTCCAAATTTCAGATGCTGTATCAGAAATACCCGTCCATAAATCAGTGAAAAATTGACCTATAGGTTCAAAGAACTCATTTACCATATTTAAAAAATCTGACCAGGCTCCAGAAAAGTAATCAACTGTGGCAGACCAACCATCACTGCATGCCTGAACTATACCTGACCACAATTCACCAAACCAATCTTTAAATTGTGACCATTTTTCAGAAAGCCAATCTGTTATGGCACCCCAGTTTTTTATTAACATGATAATACCAGTTATCACCAAGGAAACTGCTGCGATGGTAGCTATTACAGGTAAAAACGCCAGATTCAATGCACCCAATGAAACAGCTAGAGCTGCTACAATTGGAGTTAGAATAATAAACGCCGCACTCAATGCACCCATCACGATTAAAAGCGTTTGATCGGCTTCGGACAATTTACTAAACCAATCCATTACAGCTTTAACTCCATCAACAATTGGAGGTAAAATATCTTTCGCTAATTCTGCAAATTTCTTTCCAAGTGGCTCTAACGCAGCCTGTGTTTCTCTTAGTGCTTTTTGAAATTGCTGCCCCAAAGATTCTTCCTGAAGTTTCTTCATTTCATCCATACGTCCAGTTACATCACCAAGACCACCATGTACATTATTTAAACTAAGTACAGCTTCAGCGCCCATGTCTTCCCATTTCACGCCAAATAAAGCAACACCAATCTGGTTTGCTTTTACTTTGTCATCCATCTTTTGAAGATCACCTAACACAGCATTAAAAACATCCGCTGCAGTTCCCTTACCTTCATTGAATGACTTCCATACTTTTTGTGTCTCTTCAGATAAATCGCCGAATCCTTCTGATACACCTTTCGAACCATCTTGTACACGGATACCAAATTCTTTCACCAGGTCATTGATATAGTCTAAGTTATACGAACCACTTTTTGTTCCATTTGCTAAAATCGTAAACATTTCTTGAGCACTAAAACCACCTTGTTTGAATAAAGGTGCATATTCAGAGAGGTTATCAAATAACTCATCTGAATAATTAAGACCTTCTTGAGCACCGGCAGCAAGTAAATCAAATGTTTCTTGTGTAGATAAACCAAATTGACTCATTAACTGCCCTGCACCTCGAGTGGCTTCATTTAAGTCTACATCGTAAATTTTTGCTAATGTTAAAACATCCTCCGATGCCATTTGGAGCTCATCATATGGAACATCTCTCATGTTTTGATAGACTTTTATAAGTGCATTGTCTACCTCTTCAAGATTTTCACCAAAACCTTTTTTCCAAGTATCAACAGCAATCTTTTGAAGGTTTTCGGCACCTTTTCCAGTCAATCCTAATGAAGCTTGAATTTTCCTCTGTGATCCATCAAACTCTATTGCTGTATTTACAATCGACTTTCCCATTTCAATTAACTTTTCAGATATTCCTTGTAGAACTTCAGCGGCTTCCATTAAATTGTTCATATCAAGTTTCTTACTGATTTCCGCCATACCATCCGCCGCTTGTGAACCACTCCGCCCAACACTCTGTAAGGAGTTTTCGAATTGCTTTAACGTCGTTTTTGCTTGGTTTAATTTAGCTTCAAGTTGCTGCACTTCAGTAGAATTCTCACCATACACACGCTTTGCGGCACTTAATTGTTGTTCTAAGTTGTGAACAACCCTATCCGTCATTTCCATTTGCTGACGTAGTTGTTTCTGCGCTAATTCCAATTTATCCGCTTCACTAGCATTTTGACCTAGTTCAGCATTTTGAAGTTTGAATGAGCTTGTCAAACGCTTCTGTTCAGCTTCAAGTTTCTTAGAATTCTCTTGTAAATCCAGTAAAGTTCCGCGTGCTTCCCTCGCTTCAATCGCTTGCTCGGAAAGGCCTTCATTCACTCTTTTCATTGCATTATCAAGAGAAGTTTCAGCACGTTCTGCATCTAGCAATTTACCGTACATTTTATTGAGTTGTTCAGCGGTTGTACTTGTGTCCTTGGACATCGCTTGATATTCAGAACGCAACATAGCTGTACGTTTCTTGGCTGCTTCCATTTGAATTTCAAGCTTCTTCTTTTCAGCAAGAAGTTTATCAGTCATCGTCGCATCTTGGCCCATTGCTGCAATATGATTTTTATATTCTTTCGCTGCATTATTCATAACCATATTGATTTGTTTCAATGTATTTGCATACTGAACCTGACCATCCATTTTAAAATTAAGGACGACATTCCTTTCTTTACTATTCCCTGGCATTTTCTCACCTCATTTCTTATAGGAATGGTGTTTGATCTAGCGTGTAGATTTGTTTTGGTGTCTGCTCATGTAATGCATCCGGATTGTTGTATCTGAGATGCATGATGAATTGCTTTAAAAAATGTGCAGGTGTGATTTTCCAGAAGTCATCCATACTTAAACCAAGCAACGTATTACCGACATAAAAATAAAAATCCCAGTCCAATTCGGACTGAGATTCCTCGTTTTTAGTCAGTATGTTTTTTACTTTTTTTCTTGCTTCAGCTTCTCCATATCAGAATTCTGGAAAGTTTGGTCACTGAAGATCTCGTATACAACGATGAAGATGTCAGGTAAATCATTCATAGGAATGGCACCTTTAATTTCATCTAATGTACATTCCGTACCACCACTACGTACCATCGCATAAATTAATGCACGCATCAATTTCGCTTCATTTTCTCCCAGGCTAAATTGACCTTTAGCTAACATATCATTCATTTCTTTTTCAAATTCATGATAAGGTGTTCCAAATGCTTCTTCCACATAAGGAAAAGATTCAAAAGTAAAAATAACAGGGATTGAGACACCTTGTATCTTAATGCTATTTCTAGTTATATTTACATTTACTAAATCACTTAAACGTGCCATAATTACCCTCCTTATTTACCTGTTTGAGTCGTTCCACCTAGCTGCGCTAGTTGAGATTCATCACAAATTACTTGTTTTAGGAAATCTTCAGCTTTAATTTCTTTTGCCTCTGGATCACCAGTATCCAATTCAGCTTGTGTTACATCATTAAATAACAATGGATCTGCTGTAATTGTGTAAGCAATGTCATCCACAGTCATTTCATCACCTTGTGTTTTCCAAGATTCCTCTACTGGAGCAACTGTACATTTTGGGTACCAACGTAATATTTTTGTTCCATCATTTAAAGGGAATACAACCCCTACTGCGAACTTTGGATACGCCTTCGCCTTCGCTGTTTCAAAAGACACACCTTTTTTACGTGTTTTTGCAAAGATTTTATCTTTTACTTCACGATTTAGACCAGCAAGGTTAAAAGCTAATCCAAACGCTGTATTTTTGACAATGTTAATAATTTTTTTGTTAGATGCCCACTTTGTAAAATTAGTAGAAGTAGTGGAAATCGTTAAATCAGAAATATTCGTTTGTCTATAAACAATATCCTCATAAGTTGGTAGTGCACTAGAAGTTTCATTTCCCTTCATCAAGCACAGATATAAATCTTCAATCCCTACGGAATATTGAATTTCTTTATTTTCAATTGTCATGTGTCTCATCCTCACATTCTATCCATTATTTTTTGTGCCATAATATCAGCAATTTTGTCACCTTCTGCATCAAAGGTATTCTGAGAAAAATGTAGACCTTTCACTCGACCTTTTCCATTCGCTTTTTTATGGCCATGTTCAGCTAGATACCAATACCATGCTGCATCTTCGAATTCCACAGATACATGATCATTCTTTACAACGACTTTCAAGCTATTTTTTAAATGTACTCGCTTGTTCTTATCCGACATTTTAATACGCTTTTTTAATTCTGCTGCAAAATACTTGGCTGCTTCATCTAACACATCCAAACTTACTTTTTTATTCACCCGTAATAGCGTATTGATATCTTCTAAAGCTTCAGCAAAGCCATTGTTATTTGAAGCCATTACTGGATACACCTCACATACGTTATAAACTGCGTGATAGTGTCGTCATTCTCGTCATAACCCATTCCATCAAACTGAGAATAAGACACGCCTACTTCATTAAAAACAGCCTTTAATGGTTCATAATCTTTTTCAGTTCCATTTGTGATAACTGCAATTTGATAAAGTGGCATATCTTTTAGAACCTTATTAGAAGCCCTCTTATGTTGCTCATTCACAAATTCATACACAATATAAGGGTAATCTCCCCCTGTAGGAGCACTATCACGAGAAACTGGAATACCAGATTTCTTCATAAGACTTCGCAACTGTTCAAAATTAATTTGCATACGATAGTGACACCTCCATCAATCGGTCTTCTTCTTTTACATAAATGCGTTCAATGTTATAAATACGGCCACCAACTTTTACGCGATAATTCTTTTGATTGTTTTCAATGTCACGATCAATACGAACTTCAATTTTCTTTACAATTTCATTCGTATCTTTTGTTGTGAATTTATCAGTGGCCGTAACTCCAATGTTGTTATATCGAATTTTCCGTTCTAATGGATATCCCATCACAACACGGTCTGTTACTGGGTCAATCGTCTCTCCTAATTTGAGTAAATCACCCATCCATTTGAGTTTATTCGTCTTCCTCCTCGGCATCATAAACCTCCTGGACAAAGAATGGTGTCAAAGCATCCAAAGCTTGTTCTAATTCTTTTTCAGCTACACGATATTCATAAAAAATACCTGCACACATAATGACCAGGTATTCCACTTCTCTTCCACATGCTTTTTTTACATATCGTTGACCTTGCTTAATATAAAAAGAGAGCATAGAATCATCCATACCCTCTTCCCAATGAATATGAGATTTTAATTTCTCAATTAAATCATCCATATTAAGCCCCAGTAGAAGCTTTTAAAACATACTTATAAACTGGAACTTCAAATGGAGAATGAATTAATTGAGCATCTAGTAAGTTCCAGATACGGAAGCCTACACGGTTTGTACGTGAGAATAACTCAACTAACTTTTGTACTTCTAGTGATCCAATAACATCTTGAATATAGAACTTAGAGAAATCACCGAAATAGAATACTGGTGTATCTGGTGTATCTGGTGAATCAGGGATATCAATTGCATCTTCTTCCTCAACAGGGAAGCCTAATAATGTATAACCAATGCCGCCCTCTGCTTGATTAAATGGACGAAGTAATGGGAAACCATCATCCGTTTTCATTGTTTCAATTTTTGTTAGTGCTGCTGTATTTAACACCCATCTTGCTTTTTTACGAATTTCTTTAACCGGTGTATTTTTCATTTTTACTAATGCATCATAGAGATTTTTTTCATCCGTTTTAAATTCAACGGCTTTCTTTGCCAATGCACCATCATTTATATTATTAGCTTCATCGCCATTCACCATATATTGCGTTTCTTTACGAACATAAGCTTTTTTCAGCTCATCCATAACAATTTGTTCAATCGGTAAACCTGTACGTGCTAATAATTTTTTCGTCACTGTAGCCAGTGCATCAAATTCCGTTGGTGATAATTCGATTTCATCGAACTCGATATCCGTTTCTGGCATTTCATTATTTGTTCGCTCATTTTTATGACCTTGTGCTTCTGCCTTTTTAACTAAAACAGGATACTTAATATTTTCTTTTGTTTTTACTCCTGTTCCTAATCGACGTAAGAAGTTTTCTTCTTGAGCATACGTAATAATTTCTTTACTCAAGAAATCTGGAATCGTAACAGAACCATTACCAGTCACTAACCCTAATGCACGGGCTTCCTTTTCATCAATATTACCAACAATGTAGTTAGCAAATACGGAACGAATTTCTGTTTCTTTGTTTGCACGATGACCTTTAGTAGAAAGAGCTGCTGCGATAGATGCTGAAATAGCTGAACGTTGTTCTTCTGACAGTTCCGTTTTTTCATTCGGATTTTCTTTTGCTGCTGGGTCTTCTTTTTTATCTGGATCTTCATCTTTCTTTTTGTCCGGATCTTCTCCTTTTTCTTCCGCTTCTAATTTTGCTAACTCATCAGTGATAGTTTGTACTTCCTTTGTTAATGCTTCTACTTCAGCTTTAATTGCTGCTAATTCTTCTGAACGAACTTCATTTTTTTCTACTTTCCCTTGTAATTCTGCTAATCGAGATTTCGTTCTTGTTAAAGATGCGTTTAAGATTTCTTTTAAATTCATGTTAATTTTCCTCCAAAACTTTTTTTATTTGTTTAATAAGATTGTTTCTTTCTTCTGTATCATCTTCCACAACTGTTTTTACAGCTGCTTCTTCACTTCTCATTTCAATCATGGCTGTATTTTCGCCCCTGGTTTCAATGGAAGTAGCAACATAGGCTGGTGTCATATCTAAAATAGAAACTTCTAAGAGTTCTAATTCTTCAATAGATCGTTTTTGAACACCAGATTCGCCTTCTTCCCAGGAATCTTTTTCAGAAACAAAGCCAAATGACCAACCACGCAATTCTTTATTCCTTGCTTTCTCAATTATTTGTTCATCTGTAACTGTAGCGATGGCTCTTAAACCAATATTGTCTTCGTACAATTCCAGATTGCCATTTTCAATAGAACCAAGCTTTCTATTTTTGTTGTGATTAAAAAGCAAGTCCACATTCTTTGCTTTCTTTAACGCTTTTTCAAATGTCTTAGGAACAATTTTCTCTTTGAAATATCCCTTTGGTGAAGGCAACATTCGACTTTCCCTGTCCACAACATTTACGTAACCATCAAGTATGACTTGATTCCCTCGGACCTCAATTTTCATCATTTTCACATCCTTTCATTCCTAGAAATAGTTTTTCTGCTATCATTTGATGAGTAAGGAGGTGATCCCAATGATTTTATCTATCCAAACAGAAAAAGATTTTAAAGAAAATTTTGAGTTTGCCCACAAAACGTTAGCGTTTATTGACGAAATTGACATTGAAAATCGCGCCAAATTTCAATCCATTTCACAGATTTCTAAAACAAAGTATTTAATCCGTTTCAAAAGTTATTCTTTTCCTGGTTGTCAAGACTACAGCATAACAATTGAAGCAATATATTCGGAGAACCAATGGCTAATTTCTCTTTTGAATAAACCCGTAGATTAACAATTTTATAAAACAAATAGGGAGGCTTCTCTTGTTCTACTGAACACATCAAAATGCCATTTCCAGTCCTACAATTTCCAACTACCACATCGAACATTGTAGGACTTTTCTTATGAATTCTAATGTCCATGTCTCCACAACTAACATGAATTGTATCTCCCTTCACGTTTAGTCACCTCCTTCCACTGAACCATCGGCCGCTTCTTTCTTACCGATTTCGGTTATATCATTTGACATATAAATAGATTGTGATTCCTTTGTATTTTGTTTAGGGAATCCAAGCATATCGGCAACATTATCAGGTGAAGTAATAGCTGTACGCACAAGGTTGTAACCGATATTTGTCTTGTTGCTATAAGTAACAAAATCAAGAATATTTAGCTTAAACTTAATTCGTTTCCCCGAATTTTGACCATAAAAAAGAAGACTCAAATGGTCTTCAAAATTTTTCATTATTGGTCTAACTGCCTTGTTGTGGATATACATCATTGCTTTCTCAATATCTTCTTTGATTAGCTCTGTGTATGTATCCACATTTATGCCTAAATACTTACCTAAATCTTTTTTATATACATTTAGGTATGCTAGGGTCTTTTCGTCGTCTAACGGGCTTTTAAGTGTGTCTATTGAATACCCTTTTCCAAGAGGAATCATTTTTACAGACCTTGCTTCATCGATTGATTCCAGTTGATCTAAAATTGCATTGATTAATTTTGACTGCGCTCCATTCTGTGGATTGATATGGGCATCTAAATTTAACAAGAATGCTAATAGTCCACCCTTTTTATATTTGTCAGTTAAAGTTTTCTCGGCTGACATAACACCCTCAAGTGTATCTCTTCCCAAATCAAGAAGGCCTTTTCCTCTTAAATGATCTGCGCCAATATTTTTCACATGACGAATCATAAACGGAGGAATTTCGTGACCACCAATATTAAAATGCTCTACTAAATTATCATCTAACTCTGTAAATACATTTGAAGCTAAATGTATTTGAGCACCATTTAATACAGGGAACGTTTCTCCCTCGAGTAAATAAGTATTCGTCATTAATTTAATGAATTCAGATTGTGTAAGATAATCATTCGGATTCTTTAAAATACGAAGTGCAATATCATCTTTAGTTTCATTCCCGAATTCATCTTCCACAACGATATCAGCCAATACCATTTGATTACTGATATCTTGTAACAACTCGTAAACATCGCTAGATTGTAAGATGTTTGAATCTGTAACATACACACCACCATAACGAATACTCTTTCCTAAAACATCATCAAGATAACCACGCTTTTCAGCCTTTTTAAATAAGTAATTTGAAAATCTATCCCTTAAACCCAATTTTTCACCGCCTCTCTATCGATAAATATCACCAATCAATTCATCCATACCTTCCTCTGTTATGCTATCCATAACCATCATCGTTTCTTTATGAGCAACTAAAAAAGCAACAAATCCATCAATCTTCTTTTTGGACTGTCGCTTACTTGGGGCTTTCATTCCGTTAATATTTGTTACTACTACAACATTAAGGGCGCAATAAACAAATAAAGGATTGTCTGTAATTAAACGCTTTTCATAAATTAGTATTTCTGAATCGTCAAGCATTGCATTCATAACGTTTGGATACTGATTTACTGCAATGCATTCTAAACCGAGGTTTTCAAGCTTCTCTATTAACTTTTGGGACATTGCTGGATCATAGTTTATTTGTTGCACATCGTACAAATCCATACATTCAACGATATATTCCATAACTTGATCCTGGTCAATCATTTTCCCATCACAAAAAGTAGCAAAACCACGTTCAACCATATCTGTATATGGAACATTATCCTCTTTTTCTTTAAAATCAATATTCTCATTAGGAAGGAAATACATCTGTTTTACTTTTATAATTGACCTTCCTTCCTCATCATGTGAAGGGAAATTTAAACTTACGCATGTTAAATCTGTTGTTTTCGATAAGTCCAATCCTAAATAACAAATTTCACCTGTAAGATCACCCAAATCTTCCACAAGAACATGTTGTACTTGATCATGCTCAAAATAATTATCAGCACCATTTACGAAAACATTTAAGTGTTTGGAAAGGAACTCAGCTTTTGAATGTGCAGACTGTTTCGCCTTTTTGAACTCAATTTCAAGTGTTTCCATTGTAACGGAAACACCAATATTCGGGTTAACCATTTCCCAAACTTTACGATCTTCCCAATCATAATTTTTATTTGGCTCCCAGATTGCAACAAACAAAGAATCGTCATCGTCATTTTCCAAAACAAATTTCGCATACTTATAAACACGCATACCGACAGATGAAGCACCCTTACCAGCTGTTGAAATATTAAGCATTATCGGTTGTTCACGAGAAATCTGCGCTGACTTCAAGTTATCATACATGTCCATATTTTCCTGTGCATGGAGCTCGTCATTTAACACAAAATAAGGGTTCTTTCCTTCAAGACCCTTCGTGTTTTTCGTTAATACTTTGAATTTATTTTGATATGCAATTCCATTGATGCTATATCGGTACATAGCACCACTAACTGTTCCATTCACACCTTTATAAATTTGTGTATGCCGTGCCAGAGGTTCGGAGTTCTCTATCGCTTGTGCAATTGGTTCAGCTGCATTTTGCGCTTGTTCATAATCTGATGCCGCACAATAACAATCCGCTCCAAGTTCAAGTTCTCCATACATAGCATAGAGCAATGCACCTGCTGCGATAATAGTTTTTCCGTTCTTCTTTGGCACTTGAACATATGATTCACGAATAACACGGACTGTTTTTCCTTTTTCGTTTTTATGATACCAACCATACATATTCGCAAAAACAAACATTTCCCAAAGCTCTAATTCCATCAATTGACCTGCAAGTGGTCCTTTAACATGACGGATGAACGATTGAACGAAATCTAACATTTCATTCGCTCGATCTACATCAAACCAAATATCTTTACGCTTTTTCCACTTCTTATAACGTTCTACAGCAAGAATGATCGACTTCGGGTACTTCTTTTTATTACGCATGACGTTATTCGCATACTTATCAGCATAGTTAACGCCTGATGTAATAATCATTGGGTTTTCCGCCATTTATTCCGATGAGCTGCTAATTCGTCTTTAGGCTCATTAGATTGAATATTCCCTGCATTTTTAGGTGTCTTTTGTACACTTTTTCCCTTATTCGTCATCCCTAGAGCTTCTAACATTTTATTCTTCTTATCATTCCAGGTTTCAACTTGTTGAGCGAGCGGATGTTTCATTTCATTTACTGCACCAGCCTTGTTTTTATGCGTTTTTGTAGGAGCAAAACCATCGGCTTTCCATTCTTCAAACATCGTTTTATAAATGATAAAAGCATCTAAATAATTATCAATTAATGGTTCTAAGGAAGGTGTGAAATTGTCATCTTCAGTCAATAATTTTATGATTCTATTTCGTTCTTCATCCCTTGCTACATCTAACATTTCAATCTTTTTCTTTTTCGACATTCGAGCCATGTTCACACCCCCCTTTATTTTTAAAAATGGTGCAACTATTTGTGTGCCACCTACGCTACCTATCCTCCCCAGAGAGGAATTTTTAACTTTTGATAGGGGGGCTTCCAAAATAACTCGGAAAAACTTTTTTCGGTTTATCTTCATTTTCTTCGATTGTATGACAAACTGGACAAAGTAACCTTAAGTTATTTTCTTCTAATTTAAGAGTTTGGTCTTCTTTGATTGGGATTACGTGATGAACATGAGCACGCCTACCAAAGACAAACTGTCCACATCGTTGACAACATCCCTTCTCTCTTTCATATACCTTTGACCTGACAAACTTCCATGCATCAGTTCGATAGAATGATTTGTTATCATGATGGTAGATCTTCTTATCTTTCTTCTTCCTTGGCTTGTTACGCTTATGCTCTTCACAGTAACGTCCTTTGCTTATCTTGTTATGGCAGCCATTGAAGTCACAGTATTTCATGATAGTAAGTCAATGATATCTTCTTTCTTTTTAACATCAGCTGGAATCTCAATGCCTAGCTCATCAGCATACTCACGTAACTCTTTTATTGTCTTATTACTCAAGATAAGGTCTGTACCTGCTTCACCAATTGCCAACGTATCTTTAGTCAAATACCCTCCTGTTGCAAATCCTTTATCAGCAATCATACTCTCAGGATTAACAGTTACTTCAAATTCTGGTTCTTCACCTGTAGGAACAAATAGACTCTTCTTCTTTTCATTATCCCAATACTCTGTACCTGATATTGTTTTTCTTGTTTCAGTAATCAATTAGATTCACACTCCTTATAATTATTTTCTTTCTTCCAAGTCTCGAACTCTTCTTTAGCAAGACCCAAACCTTTATCTAACCATTGCAACTGTATCTTGTTTTGTTCCACAATCTCAGAGCTAGTTTTAATTGTTACTACAATCTGTTCTCTTCTAGCCTCTTGTTCTTTAATCCACGCATCCATTTGCTTTACATATATCTCATCTGGACTCATTTACTTAACACCATCCTTTTTAAATGCAACACGTTTGCGCTTATCTTTACCTAGATAACCTCAAGAACTCTCTCATGCCAACTACAACCTCTTTATCGTTTTCAATAAGCCTACCTTTGACATAGATATCTCCATTACTTTTCAAAGATACAATCTCTTGTTCACCAACTTTTAAAATGATACTGTCATGTGAAGTATCTCTTGCCAACTTATTTAAATCTCCATTATGAAATATAAGACTCATCTCTACACCACCTATGTAATTTTTTGCATAATAAAAAGCACCCGTTTTGGATGCTTTTTATAGTTTGAATTTTTCTACTGTATCTGTTAGCTCAACTGCTATTCCTAATAAGCTTTTTTTCGTTCCTGTTTCTGCTTCTTTCTTTTTAATAAGCCACTCTGGATAATTTAATTCTTCCAGTAGATTTCTGAAATATTTTGGATTTACTTGTAGGATATCAGGATTTTTCCCGTTAAACCTTCGATATTTCATTAGTGCTTCTAATAATTCTTCATTTAACATGAATTATAGTTCCTCCCCTTATATTCTACGTTTATAACTATTCATTACTGTCTACAATGATTCCTGTAAATGATTCCATTTCTTATATAGTTTAAAAGGAGGCCGTTATGAAATTCTTAAAAATACTACTTATTCTCTTTGTTTTTATCATTCTTACATGGTTTTGGTTTCCTAAATAAAAAAGAGCAACCGTGCACCAGTTGCCCTTTCATCAATTCTTTATGTTATTACTATAAACTCTTTTTGCAATAGTTAACATGAACTGAAGTGAACTTAACATTTTGTTAACTTAACTTCTGAGCATATTCAATCATACGCTTTATTTGCGCGTGTTTATTATAGATATAGCGCGGACTATAATGTAACTCTTCAGCAAGCTTTTCCAATGTTTTGCCCTCCACATACTTACCATACATGATCTTGTGTTCCAAACCATGGAATGTACTAATTACCTTTTTGAAATCAAACATGTCATTGATTTTTAAAGCTAATTCATGTTCACGAGTAGCAATACGATCTTCTAGTTTCGCTCCTTCTGATTCAGCTGTTAAACGTACTTCCCACAAATCACCACCAGCCCAGCGTTTTAATTCTCGTTTACTTCTATATAAATCATTTTCCAAATAAATGATTTCATCTTCTAATTTTTGATAATCCTTTAGCCACTCTAACATTATGTGTGCCACCTCACTTATTTTAAGATGCCAGCTTGCACAAAAATATTTCTCCATGCATTTGTAACTCTCTCCTTATCCATTGCTCTTGCACGTCGGTCAATGGCTTTTTTTATCTTCTTTTTCTTTAAGTTAGCCACATCAACACTTCCTTCTCTCTATTATTTTAATCGAATCTTATTAAACGCTATTTATAGCCTGAACGAGCGGTTTTAGCACTCCCTAGACTTATTGTATTCTCAATTGAAAACAAGCCCTTTCTTGCGTGATTTCAGCTTATCATTCATTCGAACTGTTGTTCTTTGACTAGCACCTCACGCAAGTCATTAATCGTTATATCCTTCTCAATTAAATCTTCCTCTTGTACATGGCAATTACGAACTTTTTCAACTGCTTTTTCCATTGTTTCCGCTTCAACAACTGCTTCATACATTTTCATTTGAGTAAAGGTAACATTGAATGTTTTCATTTCGTTCTCCCTTTCTATTCAAATAACTATTTTGTTTAGTTGGTATAAGTTCCATCCTTCACCAATACATCATCACGCACACGATTCCAATCCCACATAACTTCCTGTTTTTGATTTCCGTTGAATTGCACCCAAGTTCCGAATCCTTCTACTTCCCTGATGCCTGTAATCGTACCTTCTCGCCCCTCGACATCCACTAACACCATTCCGTTTTGTATAAATTCCAAGTCATTCAGCCTTTTCATTTCACATTCCCCCTTGCGAATAATCTTTTTTACATTACACATACTACCCTCGAGTCAGCTATACTCTTTCATAACGGAGCTTTACCCCTCCGGACTGTTTAGGCACTTGGCAGGTGATTTGGTCAATTACCTGCCATTCCGATTAAAATAACACTTTGGTTTAGTTTTCTTTCCCACTCTCACCTTTACGTAAATGAATATTCCATTTTTTATGATTCAATCATGAAGCTCACCCTCTTTACCGAACTGAACAGCACTTTTATTTATTTTTGTCAGAATACGACTAACTTGAACTTGACTACACCCTATTTCATTTGCGATGTTTTGTTGTGTCCTGTTCTGTAGACTCATATCTAATACGATGTGTTCCTTATGTGATAATTGAGATTTAAATGCCTGTATCACCATTCTATTAATCGATACATCCTCAACATTTTCTGCTTTTTTATCCTCTAGCATGCTTTCCAAGGTTAATTCTTCATTCCCATTAGACTGGTGTACAACTTTATTCAAGGACTGTGCACCTGGTTGATAATGTAATGCGTTGCTTACTACAGATACATCTTCTTGTAAGATACTTGCTATTTCTTCTGGAGTTTCATCTTCTAGGTTTTGTCTTAAAATTTTTCCTTTTATGCTGTATACATTTCGTTGCACTTTCACCTTTTGATGATCTCGAATTGCTCGTCCAATCTCACCTAGAATTTTCGGAACAGCATACGTTGAAAATTTACAACCATACTCAAGATTAAAATTATCCCTTGCTTTAATAAGACCTATCATCCCAAATTGAGTTAAGTCCTCTATATCTAAACCCGTATCATGTTCTATACTCTTCATTTTTTTCGCATACCGTTTCCAAACGCAATGATGCACAAGCCTTTCATACTTCTTCATAAATTCAGTATCTGACATTTCTCGAACGTTAGCTCCAACTTTTACTTGGTCTCTTTCTTTAGTCATTTTTTGGATTCTCCTTCTTCAAAGTTAGGAAAGTGTTTTTCTTGTAACCTTGCAAAGGCTACCGAAAGTTCCTCTTTAGCTGAATGTTTATTCTCTTCTAACACTTTTTTAAAATCATCCAAAAAATCACGTACTCTTTCATCAGTTTTCGCTTTAACTATTAATTTCCACAGCAATTCTTTAATGCCATCAAGTATTTCTCCACTCTTATTATTTGCCATTACCTCGCACTCCCTGCCGTAATTGGAATCTTATAACACCCTTCTCTTAACCGGTCTAAAATACGTCCACCTTGCAAATGGCCCAAACGTTCCTGTAGTTCCTCATCACTACAGTTACTTGTAATAATCATCCGTCTCCAAGTACTGTATCGATAATCAACAATTGTATATAAAAACTCTGCTGCAAACTCTGAAGGCTTTTCTGCTCCTAAATCATCTAGTACTAATACATCGCACTTCATGAGTAACGCCATAATTTCTGCTTTGCTTTCCTTATCACTGCTAAATGTAGAGCGTATTCTATCTAACAGTTGTGTCACGTTATATACAATTACTTTAGGACCCATACTCTCTAAAGTGTGTTTAATTGAATAACAAAGTCTTGTTTTTCCAGATCCGAATCCACCTTGTAAAAACAACCCTTTTTCTTTCTTTTTTGAGATATTTTCAATGAAATATCTTGCACCTTTAACTGCCTTCTCAACGCCCACTCTCATTTCAAAGTTCTCAAGTGTAGCATCGATATATCTTTCTGGTGTCGACATTAAATATCGATTTTGTTCTCCTCGTTGCATTCTCTTTTGTGCTGCCTCTACAACATCCTGATATCTAATCTCATCTTGTTCCGCAGATGGTTTCCTAAAGCATTTAGGGCATACTGGTTGCACTTTCCCCGTGGAATTAACACCCGGTACTTTTGCACCTTTTAAATGCTTTAATAAGTAGATAGGCAACTGCATCATCGGAACGAATATTTTACAAGTTTTACACCATGCACCTTCTTCAAGTGACATAGCCTTCATTAATTCCTCTACACTGACTGAGTTTCTTACTTCTCGTTCGCTACTGAACACTCTTTGAAAAAGTTCTTCTCTCCCCATTTAGCACACCCCTAGAATGGCAAATCATCTTGGTCTTCTGCTTCTTGTTGGAAATGTTTTAACCGTTCCTCAGCTGACATTTCCGAATGTTGCTTTGTTTTTGGTTTGCTATTTAAGTAGCTTTCAAACTTTGTTCCAAATAGCGTTTCTGGTCTTAAATATTCATCCATGTTAGGATCTTTAAACCAATGGGATTTCTTTATATCAATAACCTTCTTGAATTGTTCAACTACATAGCCTTCAGCTAGTCTTGCTTTTATTAATGTTTGAGTTTTCTTAGTTGAGGTACGATAATTCTTTTCACATGTGGAGTTGAGATAGTTTACTATCTCGACTATATATTTTGTAATCTCTGTAGATAGTCTCTGTGTATTCTCTGGTATTGGTTTGGTCAACTTGTCCGATAGCACCTGGTCACTTTTACCACTTCTTCTGGTCAGATTGTCCATATCGTTTACCGTTTCGAGCGAACGCAATTTATCATAATCAATGGTGTACCATTTGGTTTTATCAAATTTCATTTTGTTATAATTACCTGTCAATAAAACATTTGTTTCTTCTAAATTTTTCAAAATACGTCTAATTGTCTTCTCGCTCCAAAATGGAAATTGTTTAGACCATTCAACAACACTGTTATATATCCAACGTCTTTCATCATAAAAATGATTAGAGCGATTTAACCAGTAATGTATCTGCTGTAAAAAGACTGCTTCATTTAACCCGATACTCTTTGCTAATGATGGGAGAACCAGTAACGGTTCTTCGTTTATGATTAACTTACTCATATAGAACACCTCTTGTATTTAAGGGGCATAATCATGCCCCTCTTTTCATAAAATGGACATGTATGTTATAATTTTTCTAAGTATTTTTTCATGGGTATTTCAGTAGGGTAACTTGTTGGCGCAAGTTACTTTTTTAATTACTCTCACCATCCTCTATAACTCCTAAAATATTGCCTTCTAAATCTTCAACTGTTCTATACATAGTTAATCCCAAATCATTTTTTAAAAAATTGCTTATCTTTTCTTTCGCTTTGGGCGAACTGTCTATAAAATCCAAAATCACGTTATTTACCGCCCAATAGATAGGCATTTCATAAGATGGGCAATCATATATACCTTCCATTCGCCCTTTTCGATGTCTATATTCCAGTCCTCTATGCAAGGCATATTCCATAAATGTTTTAAAAGTTTCTTGCTGTTTTTTATCTTCTCGATATTCTTTATATAGCCGTTGACCTTCTATTGCATTCCCTCCAAGAAGAGCACACACCTCATCGACACTAAAATCCCAAACATGAATAATATCAATAACCTGCTTGCCTATACTTAAAATTTGCTCCTTCACTCTGTTTAACACATTATTAACTTCATTAATGAAAAGTAGTTTTTCACTGGCACGTTGTATTTCCATAATCTCCATTAACCATTCATGCTGTTTTTGTAAACTTCTCTTTCGGTCATACAATTCGTCCATATCTTTGAAATTCGATTTTAACCATCGCTTGTACCAAGCAATTGCATTAAAAACAATCATTTTATATGGATATTCATTCCACTCTTCACCAAAAACTTTAAAAAACCCGACTTGATTGGTCATTTTACCTTTTCCAAATGTTTCAGAAACAAAATGCATTTGATTATCACACGAATAAACGCAGATGTACTCACCCTTATATTCTTTAAAAAGAAAAACATTTTTTAATTGCTCCACCTGTAATTGATCAGGAACTAACCTAAGTTGTTTTGCTTTCTTTTCAATACTTCTAAACACTTCTTTGTTTGTTATCA
This sequence comes from Bacillus cereus group sp. BfR-BA-01356, assembly GCF_022663635.1. NCBI lineage: Bacteria > Bacillati > Bacillota > Bacilli > Caryophanales > Bacillaceae > Bacillus > Bacillus cereus group sp. BfR-BA-01356. The sequence goes on from NZ_JAKUFX010000045.1 coordinate 22,346, forward strand.
TCTCCACGTAATGGTCCTCCTTTTAGATAATTAGATCATTGGTCTCCAGCCCTCAATAAACTTTAAAGCCTCATCAAAATCTTTCTTTAAAATATCTCGATAGCTATTCACATCAAATGCATCTTTTAAATTCTTACCTAACAAACCAAACAACTTACGTGTAGTGCCATGAACCTCTTTATCAATATGGCCGTGCTCCCATAGAAAATAGATACGTCTACCTTTTGCCTTCTCTATTACTCGTTGTTGTCCAAAATCAATAGTTAATTGTTCTTCAATAACATGTTCTAACTTGCTAACTCGATTGTTTAAGTTGGTTGTTCCTGCTGCAATTAGTTCGATTTGTTTGAATGGGTCAGTAGGGATTTCATTTTGCTTTTTTATATGTTGTTCCATTTGATGAAATCGTTCTATGTAAGAAGCGGAAAACAATGTCCCTTTCTTACCTGTCATTTTATGAGCAATTAATTCGCAGCCTTTTTTCGTGATGTTATAACATGGGCGCGCCTCATTTTTCTTATCTAAATACGTGCTTTGCCTAAAATATTCAACCACCTGACTTTTCAGGGCGTCATCTTCACTTAGATAACCTATATGCGTTTTGATATCTGCCATTAAATTATCATGCCGCTTCCCTACCATCTTTGCTACTTCCAAACTTGATAATGTTGCTTGTTCATTTACTGGTGTTAATTGGTCCATATAAAATCCTCCTCATTTTTAATAATGCTTGTCCATCCTACGCACTTGGAATGACTCGTATTGAGTTCGTATGACGATGAACTAAATGTAATTCCCCATCTACCTTTTTAAAGATTAACCAACTCTCAGGATTCAATTTGTATGATTTAAGGTGCACCTTTTCACGCTTGGTTAACTTTTTACCGTTTTTCATTAAAATCCCCCTCTAATCACTTCGCAAATAGTTCGTCTACTGTTGTTTTAAAATGTTTTGCGAGTAATTTTGCTTCTGTAAGAGTAAAATCACGTTTCCCTTTTTCTTTTAAGTAATATGTTTGCTGGCATATATTTACCAACTTCCCAGCATCCTCTTGTGTCATACGATGTTCTCTTCGAAGAATAAATAGGTTTTTATACATCTCGCTCATCATCCTTTATAAACTTTTCAATTGGCTTGTCCAAAAAACAAACTGCTAAAGGAACTATACAAATCACAAGTGCGACTATCATCAACGAAAACGTGCTTTCCTCTATCATTTTGTTATCGCCTCCTTTCAGTTACCTTAAGAATTTTGTTTTTTCTTTTGGTAATAATCTCGCATGTAATCGTTTCTTTTAGCTTTATTTTTCTGATACCAATTGCGATTGTAATCATTCTTAATTTCGCTTTCTTCCATATTCATTTTCTGCGCCACTTTTTTCCAATATCGTTCCTGAGTTGCTTTAACCTTTTCTTTATTAGCTGCTCTCCAGGCTCGCATGTAAGCCTTTTTTGCTTCTCGAGCAGATAAGTCTTTTTCAGTATCCACACTATATACCTCCCTAACCTTTGCTACTAGCAAAGTTATTGACGGAAAATAAATTTGCTTATAGCAAAGTTATTGTTTGTCTTTTTCTCTTTATCTTTCTTTTGTTAAACACATTGTACAATTAAATTTGCTTGTTGCAAAGTATTTTTTTCTAAAAAAATAAAAAAACTTGTCTTTAAGCAAAGTTTTATTGTACATTATATATAACAAAGAGAGAAATAAACGTAAAGTTAAAAGGAGGTTTAATAATGTCTGAAACTATTGGTAGTCGTATTAAAGAGGTTCGTAAATCTTTAAAAATGAAACAAAATGAACTTGCAGATGCTGTCGGTGTAAACTACACAATGATTTCGCTATATGAATCAAATAAACGTGAACCTAGTAGGGAAACGGTAGAAAATATAGCTCGTGTTACAAACGTTTCCGCTGATTATATTATGGGGCTTTCAAAGCATAAAACTTTTGATGAAGAAACATCAAAAAAAATAACAGATGATGTTGAAGATATCATGAAACGTATTAATCAGCTTCCTGCTGATAAACGAAGCAAAATTATAAATATGATCAATGATCTATAAAAAAAGAACTTGGCAGATTAACTTCCACCAAGTTCTTTTTTTATTTTGATTATTTTTTCAATTGCTTCTTGATCTCCTTTATATGCAAGTTCAACTAACTCACTTATTTTTTCTTTAACATCTACCTCTACAGTGTTTAACATTAAAATTCCTCCTATTCATTTTAATCAAAAATCAGGCGACACAGTTTTACGACGTGTGATTTTATTTGTGTCACTCCTTAAACGCACTGAAAGCCGCTACCGAAGTAGCGACTTTCTTTTTTATAGTAACTATATTAACTTCCGCCAGGATCAGTCATCATATACTGAACTGGATTTGTTTTTTCTAGCTGATTAACTTCTCCAAATAATCCGAATCCTAATACCCCTACGCACATTAAAAGTGCAATTAAATTCTTTTTCATTGTAGCACTTCCCCTTTGTTCATTAAAATATCCTTACATAACTGTCCATAAAAACTTAACCCTGCTAATTCAAATTCGAGTAGAGCTTGTTTAATTCCTTCCATATCACCAATACATTTTGAATAAGAAAGACGTTGAAAAGGAGTAAATCCTTTTCTTTTCATCTGTTCAAACATTGAAACTCCTAACTCTCTATCACCATAGTTATATTCATAATTAGCCTGTTCATTTTCATGAATTACCGTAACATCAATCTTATCAATGTTTAAATTGTTAGTTATCCTTACATGCGCCAATGTAGTTTGAAAAGCTATATACTTTTGAGTTTTTACAGGGACATTAACTTCTTCTAATTTTTTAATAGATTGTTCTAGGAACTTTTCAGACATAATCGGCGACTCGAACTGGTAAGATTCACCAACGCAACATAATGATGTCGCTTTGACAATTGGAATATCTAGGGAAGAGTTAATTATTTTATAACATGTTTCCCTACATTCATCAAGTTGCACTCTCCAAAGATACATGTATGCTTTTCTTTCATTTGCTAGCATACTAAGATAATCTTTAATATGACCTTTTTTGATTTTTTTTAAATTTGCTTCTACAGCGTCTACATATTCAATAATGGCGTTATTATTCGGCTTATCAGCTAATGCTAGCATATACAGTATATTTACCATCACCTGGCAATGTGGATTCGAAGAAAAACGACGCTTGTTCAATTCATCGTGCAGTGCCTGTCCTTTTAACTCATTTTTATTCCTCTTATTAAAAAGTTTATATATGCTAAAGAAAATTCCTAAATTCTTTTTACTTTCATGCTTTTTTATTAAATGTTGCATCAGATTATATTCACCTTGAACCTGACAATATATTAAAGCCACTTCAATGTTAGAGATACTTTCACACATACTGAAAAATTCTCTTATGATTTTTCTTTTTTCAGTTGGATGCTCAAATAAAATCTCAATGGATTGAAAAAATACTGCTACATCCATTTCATATTCACAAGTAAGTCCTCTCCTGAATGTTTCACGACTTACTTTGATTTTCTCAGCAAAATTCCTTCTTGAATATCCGCAAAATTCTATTCTTTTCAACAACTGATCCATTACATGTTGCAAATTCACTTCCCCCTTCTCCGAACATAAACTTTCCATCCTAACTTATTTTTCAATAAGGAACATTGCTAATGTATGATATAATAAGATGGACTCATACGAGGCAAGTGTTTCCTAAGGTACGGTTAGGGAACGGTGTAATTGTGGTCACAACACTTTTACACACGCTTCTATGGGTCTATATTTATGTTCAATAATATTATTTTGTTAATTTCATAAACTTTCGAAACTGCAAATTCTCTTCCATAATTGGATATACGCACCCAATATAACACAATCCCCTTTAAAATAATTGTCTTTTTTGATTTTTTCAACAATTGTTTCTCTAAAATGACAATTGTTTCCCATTCCTCCATTGTTTTGTTAGTATATTTCAATTTTAGTGATACAAAACCAGCCATTACGAAAAATCCACACCCAGCCAATTATTAAATTTTATCTCTTTCCCAAAAATTAGCTTTTATTTTTTATCAATATTAACAGATAGCACTATATGATAATATAAAAGTATCCTTTCTGTTTTTATCAATATGATGGTTTAATAATAATTGAGTTCCCTTACTCTTCTGTTATTAAAAGTAAGATGGTTTAATTTCGTAGACATCCTTATTTGGATGTCTTTTTTGTGTTTTATAGAAACTGCAATAATGCAATTTTGCATAATCACCAAAAAATACACCATGTACATAATAGAAGTAGTACAATAAAAAACGTGGATACATTCTATAAATCAGATTCTCTTATTATTAAGAGCGTAATATGTCAATCGCACTAGTGACATAGCGTTTATCTAAATATTTACCTCGCTTCTTTTTATTGTGTGTGCTAACAATCTGGATTTAAAGATGATTCTGTTTTATAGGTTGTGTTTACATCCTGATAAAAGGGGTACACCTCTATTTATTTAAAGGAATATTAAGCTGAAAGAAAAGACACTTTCATATTGATTGTGCCTTTTCTTTTTTTGTACACGCTGATATACTATTCATACAAGGACCTTTAGCTCAGTTGGTCAGAGCAGACGGCTCATAACCGTCCGGTCATAGGTTCAAATCCTATAAGGTCCATTTGGTTTTTAAACGTCATATGTTATAATCGAATTTCCATCACAAAACGTCTTAGTTGCTTCAAACATCTAAGACTAGAATCCGTTGCAGATTGCAGCGGATTCTTTTATTGGACTGACTCCTTTTATTAACAAATGGCATAACATAAAATTAGCCGTTTACCAATGGTTATTTCTTCAAACTTAAATCCATTATTAAGATGTTCTCATTGGGACATCTTTTCTTTTGGTAACAAACAAGCTATAATCTATTCAATAAATTGAATTATCACTCTTTATATAAAGGAGGAACCCCTATGGTGATCTATAAGGATGACAAACGAGGTACATATTTCTTCGTAGTAAGAGTCCGTCAGTTTGATGGGACAACCAAGCAAGTAAAACGTCGTGGGTTTAAAACAAAAAAAGAAGCACGTGAAGCAGAAGCTAAAATGTTAGTTGAAAAAGAATCAAACTCCAATCTAACATTTGAGCACGTTGCAGATAGTTATTTTAATTGGTATACGCAGAGGAGGAAACAATCTTCAATAAATACCATAAAAAATGCCATCTACAATCATTTAATGAAAGAATTTGGAAAAATGAAAATTGACTGTATCACACCTAGACATGTAATGGACTATCAAAACAAAATGATCAATGAATACTCTGCGGAATATTTAAAAAAATTCCACACTACACTCTCAGCAATATTTAATTTTGGGATAAAATTTCATGGTTTAACAACCAATCCAGCAAGAATTGCTGGGAATTTTCAAAAAGAATCAAAGAAAAGAATTAACTTTTGGGAATTCGAAGAATTTAAACAGTTTATCAGTGTGGTAGATGAGCCCATGTATAAAGCATTCTTTTCAACTCTTTATTATAGTGGAGCAAGAAAAGGCGAACTACTAGCTTTAACTTGGGAAGATATAAATTTCGAAGAAAAGACCATTAACATTCACAAAACTAAATACAATCGTCAAGTTACAGAACCAAAAACTAAAGCTTCTAATCGAATTATTATGTTACCTAACTTTGTAATGAATTTATTAAAAAGTATAAAAAAAGATGCTGCACTAACAGCACCAGTTAAAAATGATTATGTTGTTTTTGGTGAATTCTATGATAGTCTCGCCACAACTTCATTACATAAAAAATTCAACAACTATCTAAAGATTGCTATGGTTAAAGAGATTGTAATGCATGAGTTTAGACATTCTCATGCTTCTTATCTAATAAATAAAGGTGTTAGCCCGCTGGTTGTAGCCCAGCGATTAGGGCATTCTGATGTAGCAACAACTTTAAATACTTATAGCCATTTGTATCCTTCGAAGCAAGCAGAAGTAGTTGCGTTTATGGAAAAAGATTTGCTATAATTGTTACCAAACCGTTACCGATTAACTATAAATCGTTGATATTACAACTTTAGAAAAGACCCTGTTCGTCAATTCCTTTTTATCTGTCTTATTTCACACTTAGTTTTTCTTTCACTTTCGCTGGAAGCTCGTCTTTTTTCACTTCTTCCCAAGCTGTTACACCTTTTTTATCTGAGTGGTATACGCGTAGGAATGCTTCTTTACGAAGATTTTTTTGAGCTGTAAATTCTAATTCTTTCTCTTTACCGTCTTTATCAAAGCCAATCAACTTATATTCATAATCTTTAAATTTTTGACCATTATCAGCTTTACTATGAACTTCTTTTCCATCTACTGTAATTTGAACATAATACTCATCTTTACCCATACGGTTTAAATCACAACCAACTAACAAGCTTGCGAATACAACTAAAATACTAAATAGTGCAATGTATTTTTTCATTTCCTTCACCTCATATGTTTTTTCTTATATTCTTATCTTAAAGCCCAGAGCTTAAAGAAGAAATTCAAAAACATGACATGAACATTACACTTTTGTAAGATAATAATTATTTCTTCACTTTAGAAATCGTCATCCCGTCACCAATTGGAACGAGTACAGATTCTAAATGCGAGTGGTTTGCTATCATTTCATTAAACTTCTTCATAACTTCTGTATAACGTTTTTATTTCACACGCTCATCAGCTACACTACCGCCAATAACGTCTTTCACGCCAATTTCGCCACTTATCACGTAATTTCCTTATACCGTTTATTACGCCTTCTATTATGCATTCCATTATAATATTTATCACAAGGTATCTTATACATCTAAAAATAGAACCTATAACATACCTCAATACAATTTCAAAAACATCTTCCAGCATATATCCCCCTCTTTCTATCCTTCCATTATAACTAGAAAAAGAGAACTTAAAGCTCAAATAAATGATAAAGAAATTAGAAGTCAATAGATGAAAAAGGATTTCTAAATGATGAATTGAATATATATTTATTGTTCTCTAACTTTTGAACGAAAGTTTTTTACATATGTTTCATTCTGTCCTAATTTAAAGTTTTCGAGAGGAGAAATGATATGAACTCTATTTTATTAGATGTTCCGTTACAAATAGAAACAGACAGACTCATTCTTCGAGCACCACTTCAAGCTGGTGAAGGGGATATAGTACAACAAGCTATTAAAGATTCCATTAATGAATTAAAGCAATGGTTGTCTTTATTTCAGTCCATTCCTACTGTTGAAGAAACGGAAATTCTTCTGAGAAATGCACATATAGATTTTTTGAAAAGAGAAAGCTTTCGCTATCTTATCTATCATAAAGAGACGAATGATTTTGTTGGAACAGCTAGCCTTCATCGAATTGATTGGAAGGTTTCTAAATGTGAAATTGGATACTGGATTAACACGCAATTTAGTGGCAGTGGATATATGACAGAAACAGTAAGTGCGTTAACAAACCTTGGATTTCAGTTATTCAAATTTAGAAGGATTGAAATACGATGTGAATGTAATAACACGAAAAGTCGTGCACTCCCTGAAAAACTAGGCTTTGAACTTGAAGGGATATTACGTAATGAAGATTTTTCAGCTGACGGCAAACAACTAACTGATACTTGCATCTATGCAAAAATAAAGTGAAATATTGATTAGCCTTGGTAATCGGGCTTTTACGGCAAAAGAAAAGACCTTTCTAACGATTTTATTCTATCGCTAAAAAGGTCTTTCTCTATTTCTGCTAAAAACTTAGCACTCTTCTGGCTTACCAGCATTCGATGCTGTACGGAAAGATGATCCACATCCGCATGATGCGATTGCGTTTGGATTGTCAATTGTGAATCCACCGCCAAGCATAGATTGTTTATAGTCAATTTTTACTCCTTTAACAATTGGAGCACTTTCTTTATCGATAACAAATTCAACACCGAAAAACTCAAGAACTGTGTCGTCTTCTTTTGGTTCTACTTCAAACCCTAAGCCGTAAGAAAGACCGCTACATCCGCCGCCGTGTACAGCAAGGCGCACATACTTCTCTCCATCTTCAGCATCTTTTAACATATCTTTAATTTGAAAAGCTGCTTGTTCTGTTACTTCAATCATGAAATACACCTTCCTTTCTGTTCTTAGTCCATTATACATCTTTACGCTTCTATCTTGTACTCATACACTCCGCGGCAAATTACTTCCGCAGGTCCTTTCATCAACACGTTTCCTTCTTCAGTCCACGCAATCATTAAATCGCCACCAGCTAAATGGACTGTAATTTCCTTACCACGTTCCATCTTTCCATTTAAAATAGCAGCTACAACTGCAGCGCACGCCCCTGTTCCACAAGCTTGCGTTACACCAGACCCACGTTCCCAAACGCGGAAGTTCATCTCGTCATCATTCAAAATTTCGATAAACTCAACATTTACTCGCTCTGGAAACATTTCATGTGTCTCGAGGACTGGTCCAAGTGTTGTAAGAGGTGCTTTTTCTACATCATCAACAAAAATAACCGCATGTGGATTTCCCATTGAAACAGCTGTAAATGCATAACGATGATTATTGTATAAGAAGTTTTCACGAATAAATGGTGTTTCACCTTCACCAAGCATCGGTATTTCTGCACGTGTTAGACGCGGTGCTCCCATATCGATTTTCGCTAATGTCACGACACCATCTTCTACTGTTACTTCAGCCGTTACAATACCAGCCAACGTTTCAATTGTAAAAACTGTTTCTTCTACTAGTTTATGCTCATACGCATATTTCGCTACGCAGCGTAAACCGTTACCACAGCTCTTTCCTTCAGAACCATCATTATTAAACATGCGCATTTTCACCGGAGCTACGTCTGAAGGGCAAATTAAAATCATCCCGTCTGCTCCAATACCAGTATTAATATTTGAAACCTTTTCCGCCACAAGGGCTAAATCTTCTTCAGGAATTTGCTCTTCAAACATATTTACATATATATAACTATTGCCAAGACCATGCATTTTTGTAAAAGAAAATTGGCTCATTTATATTCACTCCAAAAATAATTTGTTATGTTAAGTATAAAATGCATGCTTTTAGAACACAATATGAATGTCCCCCGTTTCTCATATTTGACAACGTTTGGCGATGAGCCACTCTTACACAATTTGTGTAAGAAAAAAGCCCTTCTAAAAAGGGCCTTTTTTTATTTATTCCACTATTTTCGATTGGGGAGAGCTAATAATTAGTATTAGCCCTTCCCAATCGAAATCACATTTTATCTAATAAAAAAGGTGCTGCTAATTCGCAACACCTTAAAACATTGGATTTTCATCCAAATACTCATATACATTATTAACAAGCTCTTCTACTGTTGCACCTTGTACAACTTCACCATTTACAAGTGCAAACGGTCCTTCAAAACAAATACCACAATATCCTAGACAACCATACTCCATTACATCTAAATTCGGATCTTTTTCTAATTTTTCTAGAGCTGCTTGTGAACCACTTGCAAGGTTACCTACACAAAATTCAATTAATGGTTTAATCAAAATTCTCCCCCCTGTACTACAAAACAAATTACCTTTTCACTTTATCTATAAGAAGAAAACTAAGCTGTTTCTTGTTGTTTTCGTTACACAGTCTAAACTATTTAGTTACTTCATTATTTCACTTCAAAGTAGATGACTTCTTCTATATAACATGCTACTTCCAATGAAATAGTAACTACAAAGGAAAAACAGTTTATTTTACTTTTCTTCTTATTGTACAACAGAGTATTCATTCATGCATTGTTATTTGTTCACAAATTCGATATAATTCGATTGAGTAAAGTCAAAATATTTTATTAATATAAAATTTTATGATTAGGGGATATTTCAACAGAAAAGGGGTAATCCATCATGAAACACCTCGTAATACTAGGTGGCGGCTACGGTGGAATGAGAATTCTGCAAAGGCTACTTCCAAGCAACCAACTTCCAGATGATGTACAAGTGACATTAATCGACAAAGTACCATATCATTGCTTCAAAACTGAATATTATGCATTAGTTGCGGGTACTATTTCAGAAACGCATATTCGTATACCGTTTCCTGAACACCCACGCCTCAATATTCAATACGGCACAGTAACAAATATTGACCTCGAAGAAAAAGCTGTTCATCTCGATGGCGGCGAAGCAATCCAATATGATGACTTAATTATCGGACTTGGCTGTGAAGATAAATATCATAACGTTCCTGGGGCTAGGGAATATACACATAGTCTACAATCAATTGAACAAACACGTAAAACATATGAACAATTAAATAGTCTAGAACCAAATGCAACAGTAGCTGTTGTTGGTGCTGGCTTAAGTGGCGTTGAAGTAGCAAGTGAACTTCGTGAAAGCCGTTCTGATTTAAAAATCTATTTATTTGATCGAAAAGATAGAATTTTATTCCCATATCCAGAGAAATTAAGTAGATATGTAGAAGAATGGTTTGTAAAGCATAAAGTTAACATTATACGAAACTCTAACATTACAAAAGTAGAACCAAATATTGTGTACAACCACGATGAACCACTTGAATGTGATGCAATCGTCTGGACAGCTGGTATTCAAGCAAATGAAGTTGTTCGAAACCTTCCAGTTGAACAAGATGGTAGCGGACGGGTTGTCTTAACGAAATATCACAATATTCCAAACAACGAGCACGTGTATGTTGTAGGAGATTGCGCAGCACTTCCACATGCACCATCTGCCCAACTTGCTGAAGGTCAAGGAGAACAAATTGTCCAAATATTATTAAAACGTTGGAATAATGAACCACTCCCGGATGAACTACCTGTTATTAAATTAAAAGGTGTTCTAGGATCTCTTGGTAAGAAGCATGGATTCGGTTTACTCGCAAACCAACCATTAATGGGACGTGTACCGAGATTATTAAAATCTGGTCTTCTTTGGATGTACAAATATCATAAAGGTTAATACTTTACAGGCTGTCTACTATGTAGGCAGCCTCTTTGCATCAGTTTTTAAAAATTATCAGACACATCTTTCTCAATATTTATAATGATTTATTTTTCATTTTTATATTAAAAAATATTGATAAACATTGTATGCTATTTGTAAGTTGTTTTATTATTTCCTTGAAGACCGAATTCATTCGGTCTTATTTTTTATGTGATAAATACTTTTGTAGGAGGCATTACATTCCACTTATGAACTTATCGAAACTAAACAATCGAATAGAAGCGAAAAAGAAAGAGTTAATCTATCTCGTTGAACGATACGGATTGACTCATGATAAAGTGATTTCTTTCAGCCAAGAATTAGATCGTTTACTTAACTTATTAATAAAACTCAAGACGAAGAAAAAACGTTGCTCTTTATAACCGTTATCTTCTCTTTTTTGATACGATATAACTAGAATCAGAAAGGAGCGATTTATGTTTATATTAAAAAACGTTATATATAAAGATATACTATACATTCCTTATTTACAGATTCAAAAAGAAAAGATTACTTGCATTATCGGTGAAAGCGGAAGCGGAAAAAGCACGTTGCTTCGCATGTTAAACGATTTACAATCTCCAACATCCGGCACAATTGAATATAACGGAAAATTAATTTCTGATTATCACCCTATTCAATTACGTCGTGACGTAGTTATGCTTGGGCAAACTCCACCTATTTTTGATGGAACCGTTAAAGACAACCTATTAATGGGACTTCGTCTTTCTGAAAAACCATTTCCAAATGATGATGCCCTGCGGAGTGCATTACAAACCGTTAGCTTAGACAAGCAATTAGAAAATAGCGCCTCCTCACTATCTGGCGGTGAAAAACAAAGACTTGCCTTTGCACGTATCGTACTTATGGATCCGCCTGTCTATTTATTAGATGAACCTACTTCAGCATTAGACAGTGATACAGAACGCCGCGTTATGAAACAATTTACTGAACTAGCACGAAAAAAGAAAAAAACAATTATCTTCATCACACACTCACAACAACTTCCAGAAGAAATTGCAGACGACATTATTGAGATTAGTAAAGCAAACGGTGCAACTAGAAAGGAAGTGCTCTCTGTTGAAGGGCGTTATTGAACTCCAAATTTGGCAACTTGCAGCTGCCTATATTTTCATTCTTATTTTAATTGGACTTGTAAAATTAAAAGGAATACCTCGCGAAAAACAAATCGCGCTCGCAACATTCCGTATGACGATTCAGCTCGTACTTGTTGCATATGTCCTTACATACGTATTTGAAAACAGTAATCCATTTTATACAATTGCTCTCATTACTTCTATTACTACCTTTGCAATTTTTAATATTTATAAACGAGTTAACATCCCAATGTCTAAAGAATTAAAACGAGTAGCCGCCCTTTCCATGGTCGCCGGATCAATTGGGCCACTTCTACTATTTATCTTTGTTATTATCGGACATGATCCGTGGTATGCTCCGCAATATATCGTCCCTATTACAGGAATGTTAGTTGGGAATGCCATGACTGGCGTTTCTCTCGGCGCAAATACGTTCTTAAACAATATGAAATCGCAAAGAGGTCAAATTGAAGGTGCACTTATGCTCGGCGCAACACCGAAAGAAGCAGCTGCTCCGCTCATTCGAGACGCTTTTGACTCTGCTATTTTACCGACAATCAATTCTATGGTCGGAATGGGGATTATAAGCTTACCAGGCATGATGACTGGTCAAATATTATCCGGTGTATCACCATTCACAGCCATTCAATATCAAATCGCCATCATACTCGGTATTTCTGGAAGTACTGCCTTTGCTGTCATTATCTTTTTACAGCTTGGATATAAAACGTTCTTTAATAAGCGATGTCAATTGAAAGAAATTGACTATGGTGCACGGTGAATCGTGCGTAGTTCACGATGAATGAAATTATATTAACGATTTTTTCAATATATCTATCATAACTTGCAATATATCAACGATTTTTCAAATATATCTATCATAACTCAGAATATATCAACGATTTTGTACGAAATATCGATTTACCGACAAAAAGTGACATAATAAAAAGAGGAGGCTATTCGCCTCCTCTTCTATTTACTTACGCCTTCTTAACGAACTGTGATTTTAACTTCATAGCTCCGAAGCCGTCAATTTTGCAATCGATATCGTGATCGCCATCAACTAGACGGATACTCTTTACTTTCGTACCGATCTTCACAACTGAAGAAGTTCCTTTTACTTTTAAATCTTTAATAACAGTAACTGCATCGCCGTCTTGAAGAACGTTTCCGTTCGCATCTTTTACAACTTTCGCACCATCATTATTTTCAGCTTCTGCGTCTTGGCCCCACTCATGAGCACATTCTGGACATACGAAAAGAACGCCATCCTCATACGTATATTCTGAATTACATTTTGGACAATTTGGTAAAGTAGCCATAAATTCATTTCCTCCGTTCATTATTTATACGTAAAAATCAAAGTTGATGTTTACATCTCGATAAATAAAATTTGTATAGCATTTCTTTATAGTGCCATAGTCTCACGTTATTGACAAGCCTACCTCAAATTCTCATTTTTTATTGTATTTTACAAAATTTCAATTTGTATGCCGTTTTTCTATTTGCTCTTCTACTAATTTTAAAAATCTTCGTTGTGCATTTTTATTTTTTACGAGCAATCGAACTCTTAGCTTACTTTTTAAATATGAGCGAACTTTGTAGTTCGTAATAAATAACTTTCGATACTTTTCGTCTTCATATATCATTCGAAACCATTCATACTGCTGCAAGTAACGTATGTTAGCATCAATCTTTTTCGTGTGTAAACCCGTACTTAAACTAATCGATCCTATTAGAGCTTCTATTAATGCTGAAATTATTTCTCTCCCCCTAATAAACAAAAGAAGAACCTTCACAAGATTCTTCTTTTCAAAATGAACGAGTTCCCTCTAGAAACCCAAATTATTTTCTTCAATGTAAATTTGATATTCTTCCACTTCTTCTTCACTTAACTTCTTATTATTTTCATATACCTCTTGCCACTCGAAATCATCTTCATCGAAATAAACAGCAAATTTAATTTTCACGTTTTTCTTCTCTGTATAATCATAACCAGTAAACTCTACTACGTCATAATCTTGTTCTTTCTTCACAAACTTCCAAGTTGGATTATCAGTCATAATCTCTAAAGTAACCCCTTCGCCACTTGAACGAACAACGTTTTTAATATTCGGCTCAGTTGGTAAAAAGGACAGCCCGAACGCAGCTAATCCATACACAATCCCGACTATAATCTGTAAACCAATCATACCAGCAATACTCACGCCGCCCTTTGATTGTAAGAAATACGCCTTCTCATGATCAGACGCATCTTCTCCCTTACGAAAAACACGAACAGCCTGCTTATAATATAAACGGTTTCCTTGCCATCCAGTAAATATCATCATTCCTAATTGAAGAGCTAAACTAAATGTTACATAAATCCCATCTGGAATATCTATAAAAGGGGGTATAACTATACTAGGTATAGCCAATAACGCAAATATAATAAATAACTTATACATTTTACGATAAGCTAACCAAAAAGTTGGGAAGAAAAAGGCTACCCAATTCCATGTATTCCCTTGCGCTGGATTTTCTACTTTACCCCACTTAAAGTCATAATAAGCTGTATTCTTTTGAACAACTTTATGTAATTCTTGTGGAGAAATCGTTTCTTGTAAAACCGTGTCCTTCACGTACATCATCCTTTTCTTATTTCTATATACATTTATTGTATATGGACAAAATGAAGGAATCTAACAAAAAGTACACATATTTCATAAAAGTGAACGGAAATCGAATATATTCCGACAATTATCCGTTTCTTATTTCATTTTACTTTTAAATATATTAAAATAATCGTGTATCATACCTTTAATACACTAAGTTAATTATTTTATATATTCACTAAAAAGGATGCATCAAAATCATTTTTATACATCCTTTTTAGTGAATATATACTACTATTTTAAAACAAACATCTCGACTTAAGAGCGCTCACAAATTAGCCTTCTACTATTTCAAACATATTTCCACTTACACAACTAATGAATAGTCCATTATTACCTTCCTCAATTGATACAATAAAATCTATTACAACAACATTTTTAGGGAGTTTAATTATATCTTTTACTTCACCACATTCAGCATCAAGTATTATCAATTCTAAATTTGAAGTTGCAATGTAAATTTCTCCATCTTTATATAACAGAACCTCTGTAATATCATGTAGAGTAGTATTGTTCCAAAGCACTTTACCTGTTTGAATATTAATACCACAAATTCTGCCTTCTCCTAAGGACAATACCATCATCTCTCCGATAAGAAATGGAGGCAATTCAATTTCAAAAGACATATTTACTTCATATAACTTTTGACCGCTCTTATGATCATAACATTGTATTTGTCTACTTACCCCTTCATATCCATACTCAGTTCTTGTTAATAGTATTTTTGCTTCCTTTGATTCAATGCAAGAGTACCATACCTCATCAAAAGCTTTTTCAAAAATTAAGTTACAGCCTTCTTTTCCATATTCCCACTTTTGTAATACCTCCATTGCTACACATATAAAATGTTCATTAGTTAAAGTAACTGGTTCATTTGGATTACAATCTTCCATCATTTGTTTCCATCGTGTAGAAGCATCTAATAATTGAATGGCAATTGTAACATTACTATATGCATCAACTTCCCCATCTTCATCAAAAGGATTCCCTGCTAATACATAGTAATCTGTGCCAAGATGGCACTGCAATTTTTCTCCTCCGACTCGAACATTCTTTTCCCATACTTTTACTCCACTTTCAAGCTCTAATAAAACATTGTAGCCTTCTTGTGTAATAACTAGTAAACGTGGTAACTCTTCTCCCGTAGTTTTTACATCTTGTATAATATGCCCTTCTATTTCTAAATCCCATAGAAGCTCCCCACAACTTGATGAAATAGCGTACAATTTCGCCATACTTTCTCCAAATCTATTTGCATGCCAAATAATTACGACACCATTCACAGTAATGCAATTACAATCTTCTACTATTGGAATACGGCACTGCCAAATCTCTTCTTTCGTTTCACTATCGAGTTTACGAATTCTGTGGTTATTTTCCTCTACATAAAAGATACTCTTCTTATCATGAGATAGTACCGGAGTAAATATCGGTTCAACCTCTCTCCTTTTTAAATACTTCCATTTTAATTCATACTTGTCGCTTGTAGCATGATAAGTTCGATACATAATTTCGTCATTTCCATTTACAAGTTTAGGAACAAATGGATCAATTTCTAACATTCTATGGTAAGCATCTTTGATTCGAAAAGAATCAACTCCACTCATGTAAATCTGCCCTATCTCCTTTTTAAGAAACGAAAAGAGTACTCGTAAAAATTGCTCGCTATCAACACTAGCTAACTTCTTGTCTCTCTGATTAATAATGAGAAATTCCCCATCTGTCTTCTTAAATTCCATCTTTTTTTCATATTCATTTAAGAAAATTGTAGCGTCATTATATCTAAAGACCTCGATACAAGCGTCAAACAACTGACAAATCGGGTCTATTATGTCTGTTTTTTCTTGAAACACAATACTCTCATCTATACTAAGTACTATTTCTCCGGCATTTTCTGTCGGCAGTTTATTTAGTTCGATTTGAAACTTTTTCATTATTTCCTCCCTCTTAATCACGTTGGAATACTATGTTTATTTACCCCACATTCCCCTTCACTTTCTCAATAATATCTTCTATACGCTCCGCTATACATTCCGGCTCCCATTCTCCCTCACCGTGCATAGCTGTATAAACTGGACAGTTCTCATCATTACTATCTACAAAAATCGGGTCTCCAAGATATGAATCTATGCCGATTACAATCCATCCTTCTTTCCAGTCTCCTTCTTCATCAAAACTATAACCAAGTTGCCCTTCTTCTATTTCTTCACTATTAAACAATTCTATCGTCATAGGTTCAAATTCATACTCTAGCTCAATTTCATTATCCTCAGCACGATCTACATGTGCTAAAAGTTGTTTAATTTTATTATGGTTAATCATGATATCTTCTCCATTCTATCTTTTAAAAATCTAATTTTATTCATAATGAGCTGCCGCAAGTAACATTTGAGCAATAAACTTCCATGTAATATTTTCTGGAAACTTCTCTCCTTGATTTATATAAACCGATTCACAAGAACCTAACCAACTATTTAATGCCTCTAAATAAGTCTCTACCTCTACATTCTCCCATTCATCTTTATTCACTTTAAAATCCTTTTGGAGGTATACAAGAAATTTTAATAAATCTTCTTTAGAATTTACGTGATCGAGGTATTCATACACATCCATACTCCGTCCCTCCCTCTATTGCGTGTTATCTAAACTAACTATAATATATGACATAAGATTCTTAAAACTATTATTTGAGGTGACCGAATATGAAGAGTACAATTTGGGCAGACGATGACTATTTAAAACTAGCACCCATTAACGATGAACTAATCAAAAAAGCAGAAGAAGTACTGAACGTAAAGCTTCCAGAATCATATATAACCCTTCTAAAAGAAATGTGTAGCATCCTAGCCCGAGAGGGCTGGGGTAGCTACTAACCCTTACGGGTCGCGATAGGTAAAGCTTTGAAGTTATCTCTACTTTTTCCCCCGCCCCACACCGTGC
>NZ_JAKUFX010000046.1:0-39819 GCF_022663635.1 Bacillus cereus group sp. BfR-BA-01356
ATGTTTCATCATATGTTCTTCTAATTTTCCCCATAAAAAAATCCCCCTTATAGTAGACAGGATATAAAGCTTTCTTTTTTCTGTCTACTATAGGGGGAGCATATCATATACCGCGGCTTTTTCTTATCGTTTTCCTTCTACTTTAATCATGTCAACAAAAGCATCTAATGCGATTGTTTCTGATTTTTGTTCACCATATTTACGTACGTTTACGCCGTTTTCAGTTACTTCATTGTCACCTACTACAAGCATGTACGGAATTTTTTGCATTTGTGCTTCACGGATTTTGTAACCGATTTTCTCTTCACGAGTGTCTAATTCAACACGGATACCAGCACGACGCAATTCGTCTTGTACTTTCTTCGCATAGTCTAAATGTACTTGCGGAGAAACTGGAATTACTTGTACTTGAACTGGAGCTAACCATGTTGGGAATGCACCTTTGTATTCTTCAATTAAGAAGGCTACAAAACGTTCCATAGTTGATACAACACCACGGTGAATTACAACTGGACGATGTTGTTTACCGTCTTCACCAACGTATGATAATTCAAAGCGTTCTGGAAGCAAGAAGTCTAATTGTACAGTTGAAAGTGTTTCGTCTTTTCCAAGAGCAGTACGAACTTGAACGTCAAGTTTTGGACCGTAGAATGCCGCTTCACCTTCAGCTTCGTAGTAATCAAGACCCATTTCATCCATAGCTTCTTTTAACATACCTTGTGCTTTTTCCCACATCTCATCATCCGCATAATACTTTTTAGTATCTGCTGGGTCGCGGTAAGATAGACGGAATGAGTAGTTCTCTAAACCGAAATCTTTGTACACTTCTAGAGTTAAGTTTACAACACGTTTTAACTCTTCTTTAATTTGATCTGGACGAACGAAAATATGCGCATCGTTTAAAGTCATTCCGCGTACACGTTGTAATCCAGATAACGCACCTGACATTTCATAACGGTGCATTGTTCCAAGTTCCGCAATACGGATTGGTAATTCACGGTAGCTGTGAATATCATTTTTATAAACCATCATATGATGAGGACAGTTCATTGGACGAAGAACTAATTCTTCGTTATCCATTTCCATTGATGGGAACATGCCATCACGGTAGTGGTTCCAGTGACCAGAAGTTTCATAAAGCTCTCTGCTTCCTAGTACTGGAGTATATACGTGATCATAGCCTAAGCTTGCTTCTTTATCAACGATATAACGCTCGATAATACGACGAATTGTTGCACCCTTTGGTAACCAAAGTGGTAAACCTTGCCCTACTTTTTGGCTATTAGTAAATAGTTTTAATTCTTTACCTAATTTACGGTGATCGCGCTCTTTCGCTTCTTCAAGCATACGTAAGTGCTCATCTAATTCCGCTTTCTTAACAAATGCAGTACCGTAAATACGTTGTAGCATTTTATTATTGCTATCGCCGCGCCAGTAAGCACCCGCAACGCTTAATAATTTAAATACTTTAATTTTCCCTGTAGATGGAAGGTGAACACCACGGCAAAGGTCGAAGAATTCGCCTTGCTCATAGATTGAAATAACTGCATCTTCTGGAAGATCGTTAATTAAATCTAATTTTAACTCATCGCCGATTTCTTCAAAGCGACGAATTGCTTCTGCACGTGGTACTTCATGACGAACGATTTCTAAGTTCTCGTTCACAATTTTTTGCATTTCTTTTTCGATTTTCTTGAAGTCTTCAACTGTAATTGCTTCTTCCATATCAATATCGTAGTAGAAGCCATTTTCAATTACTGGACCAATGCCGAGCTCAACCTTAACATCTTTATATAAACGTTTTAACGCTTGTGCTAAAAGGTGGGCTGTTGAATGGCGTAAAATATATAGGCCATCTTCAGAATCTAATGTAATGATAGAAACTGCACCATCTTCTTCGATTGGTGTAACAAGATCGATCATCTCATCGTTTAATTTTCCAGCTACAGCTTTTTTCTTTAAGCCTGGGCTAATAGAAGCTGCGATTTCTTCAGTTGTTACGCCTTTTGGAAACTCCTTCACAGCTCCATCAGGGAAAGTAATTTTAACTACATCTGCCATCACTGGTCACTCCTCTTTTTCTCAAAATAAAAAACACTCATCCCGTAAAAAGGGACGAGTGTTGAATTCGTGGTTCCACCCTTGTTCCAATTAACATAATTGTTAATTGCTCAAGTTCAACATAACGGTGTTGTCCGTTAGCAATTACTAGAAAACCGTTCACTGCTAAAGTTTAGAGGTGGTAAGTAATAATCCCGTACTAGGAAGCTCACACCCTAAGGCTTCCCTCTCTGAAAATCGTAGAAAACTACTCATGTCCTCATCATGACATTTCAATATATTTCATTTATGTAGGTAATTATATGCTCAAAAACTTAGAAAATCAAGGGCGTTACCTTTATTTTTTAAATTTTTCACATTGCGCTCAAAATCATGTAATCCATGTAATTGGACCCGTTCTTGGAACACATTTCGCAAAGTAATTATCATATTATGGTCTTGTTCTTTCGTATATAAATAAATCTTTTTGGGCGAAATAGAAAGAAGCGGCGCAATTACTTTCGTATCAATATATACATCATTTTGCTTTAATAATTCCTCATCTATATATTGGACCAACTTCTCCTGTTTTAAACGTCTACCTTTATCATCATAAAAGATAAAGCTTTCATCAAAAATAAGATGCACGCAAGACAAACGTGATTTACGGCTACTTACTTGTTGCCGAAGCGTCTCAATGAACATTTGGTATTCTTGCTCCATCTTATATTCATCAATTGCCACTTCCGCAAGTTTAGCCACCATTTCCCTATATGTACGAAGACGAAAACGGATATATGATGAAAACGAGAATGAGAGCGGATCACAAAGCCAATTATTTAAAGAAGACTTAATATATGACTCAAATGCGTTACGCGTTAAATCCTGAGCTACACCTTTTCTTTTTCCCTTTAAAATCTCATGTGCCATGTGCAATATTTGATGACACTCTTCTTGTTCTTCATAAAAAAACTTTTCTTTTAAAATCGTATAAATCCACTCATTTTGTTTCACATTCACAATGAAATACACCATTACTGGCAATAAGATCTTTTCAATATAATTCGATTCACGTACTGGTATGTGAATCACCACTTTTTGTTCCTGTAAATACACACTCGTTTCCTTATATAACACTTCCGCTCTTTTCAGCAATTGTCTATATACGTGCATAGCATCATTTTTTTCTTCGAAGCAAATTTCAATCACTTTTGTCCCCCCTTTTATCCCCGCTCTAAAGGACTGTATCTATACGTTACAAATCCTATAAGAGTCCGTTCCACGTGAAGTTCACTCTTAGTAGAATTACATTTCCTATCGTTAGAAAATCCACTCAATATGGCTTGCTAATTTTATATATATTAAGGGAGGGAGAAAAAAATGATACAAGCTACTATGAATTTTTATTGTATACTTTACTTATCAATAACAGGGGTTATCCGAATGTTTGAATATAAATTCGTAAAAGTCGAACCACATTGGGGGTTCACTCGCTCAAAACCAGCTGAAGACTACCAAGAAATTATTCAAGAACATGCTAGAAATGGCTGGAGGTTCGTACAGATTGTTGCCCCTACGATTGGCAGTTCTGGACAACCTGAATATTTCGACCTCATATTTGAAAAGAAAATATCACTATAATACAAAAGAGCAAGCTTCTCAGCTTGCTCTTTTACTTATGACGACGGTTTTTCCCACCAATCGGAATTGGTTTCGCTAAATATTTAATTCGTTCCATAATACGTGCTGCCTTCATTTCTTCAGCCTCGCCACGCTGCGTATACGTTAAATGGTGTTCCAGTTGTTTAAAATCAAAATTAGACGTAAAGAACGTCGGTAAGTTTTCTAACATACGGAATTGTAAGATTGCACCGAGTACATCGTCACGGACAAAGCTTGACATCGCTTCTGCCCCGATATCATCTAACATTAAAACTTGTACGCGTTTAACCGCATCAATCTTCTCACCAATCGAATTATCTTGAATTGAACTTTTAATTTCACGTAAAAATTCCGGGAAGTATACGAGCATCGAACTTATTTTCTTTCGAGCAAGCTCGTTCGCTATTGCTCCTAACAAATACGTTTTTCCTACACCAAATTTACCGTACAAATATAAACCTTGTGCTTTTTTACCTGGTTCATATGTACTTAAAAATTCATTCGCTGCACCAATCGCATCGATACGTGCATTTAAATCAGAAGGATCTAAGTTTTCCATAGTTGCCTGTAAAATATCCGTTGGCATATATACACTTTGAACAAGTTTTTCATATTTCTTTCTCTCGTCATACGCTACTTTTCTAACGCAGCGATCGTATTGAATATCAATCATCTTCCCTTGAATAACAAGCTTTGGCTCGTACCCTTGTAGCATATTTTTACATGAGCCTAAATCCGGACAATCCACGCAACCTACACTTTGTCCAATATATTCATATAACTTAACAAGACTGCGCTCAATCATAGAAGTCGTTACTTCACCCTTATGTTCGTCTATAAATTCTTTCACACGCGGATGCGCCATTACTTCTGCCTTTAATACTTCATATCTATTTTTAAAGTTTTCATTTTCCATTAATTTTGCAAATGAATTTTGAATATGCTCCATTTTCTCACCTCAAAGAGCGTTCATTCTCTTCTATTAATCACGCTTATATTTTTTTAACACTTCTTCTAGTCGTTTTCTTTCATCTTCTAGCGTACTTGCATCTTTTTCTACACTTACATCTTTCTTCTCTGTTTCTTTCTCTTGTTCTTTCGGCTCTTCTTCCTTAAGCCAATCTGGCACCATTTCTTTCCGCACCGTTTTCTTCGCCGTACGGCCTTTTTTCTTCGTCTCAGCCCACTCTTGATACTGACGGTTCTCTTCTTTCGCTAACGCCATCGCGTCCGCTACTGTACCGACCTTTTTACGTGCCCAATGCCCAGCAATCTTCTCGACATACGTTTTCGCAAGTTTCATATCTGAGCGTAGCATAACGTAATAAATAAGTACATTCACAACTCCTGGTGTCAATTTTTGATTAATCATGACATCTTCAACGATCTGCAAGTCCGCTTTCGTTGCCTCTGCACCACCAGAAATCTCTTTCAATAGTTGTTTTGGTGAGATTTCCTCTAGTTGCTTTATTAGCATCTCCTCTTGCGATGAAGGCTCTTTCTCTTTCATCGTACGTGCAGCATGAGGCTGTACTCTTTCACTTAATACCGGTAATGCTTGACCATTTTCAAATTGATACCAATCGCGCGCTCCTTTTCTAAGCCTTTCCATATCAATTGTTTGCATCTCTGTCACTGCACCAAGAACGATATTTTGCATCGATAACACATCTACACCATACACGTAAGCAAGTGTTATAACGCAGTCTCTCACTTGATCTGTAATCGCCTTTTTAGGAACAAGAGCGGACAATCCATCTACAAATAAAGAGAAATCAAAGAAATCATTCCAAACTTTCGGAGCGTCTCCCTTCTCGTTACTTGGCATAGTTGTCGTTTTTGGAATACGAAGGTCTTCTTGCGCATGCTCAAGCTGTCCTGGATTAAACGAACCAAACACATCATTGAAAGAACGCGTAACATTTTCATAAGAAGCAAAATCAAATTCTTCTTCTAAGAAATATTGCTTTACTTGATTATATTTTGTCCTGCTCAATCGATTGTATAAAAAGATACTTAAAACAATATCATCAAAAAACTGCTTCGGAGATAAAGGTGGTTGCAACTCATATATGAACATTCGAATATCTTTTTCTTTCTTAATATATACCTTCAAAAGCCCAATTGCCTCTAACTTTACTCGTTCCTCATATACTTCAGGAAGTTGCATTTGCATAGTCACCATAAGGGAATGATGCGTATTCTCTTTTCCAAATACACGATCTTGCTCAAGCTCTCCCCATAGTGTCATGTATAAGCTAAAAGCTCTACTACCTATTAACGGCTGATACAACATCGTTAACACTTTTCGGTCGTAATTGTGCAGTAGTCCTTTCGCACTTACTTTATAACGATCAATCGGCAATAGCTCCATCCATGACTGTTTTTCCATTCTTGCTTTTCCTTTCTCTCATCCAATCTATCCTCTACTTCACTCGTTCTATCTTCATTATATAAATTCTTAGTGAAAAAGAGCTATTAGCTTGCGCTTCTAGCTCTCTTATCCTATTACTTACGGTATGTAAAGAGAATAAAATACAACTTCTACTCTCTTTCTTTTTGCAGTATATCTTTTAATTCTTCAATAAATACATTTAAATCTTTAAATTGACGATATACAGAAGCAAAACGTACGTAAGCAACATCATCAATATCGCGAAGTTCTTCCATAACAATTTCACCAATCATATCACTTTTCACTTCTGATATACCTAAATTACGCAGTTCACGTTCCACGCTTTGTGTTACTTCTTCTAATTGTCTTAAAGATACTGGTCTTTTTTCACACGCTTTAATTAAACCGCGTAAAATCTTTTCTTTATTAAACTCTTCTCGTGTGCCTTCTTTTTTTACAACGATAAGAGGTGACTCTTCTACCCTTTCAAAGGTCGTAAAGCGACTTAAGCAGCTTTCACACTCTCTCCTTCTTCGAATAGAGCGCCCCTCGTCTACCGGACGCGAATCTAACACTCTTGTACCATTATGAGAACAGGATGGACAACGCAATTCATTCACTCCTTTACACTATACTCTTTATTTTTCTCTACTCACTTCACCTAAAATATATATACAATATTATATAACTCATTCTAACTCTCTTACCACTTTAAGTTCCAGCGCATCACTTTATCATCTCATCCTTAAAAATAAGATGGTATATAGGGCACTACCTCATTTGCAAGAGTCCAATTTATTCAACTAACGAGTACGTTATATTTTCCCTTTTTTATAAACTAAAAAAGAGGTGCATTATACACCTCTTTACATTTTAAATCAATTATGTTCTTTTTTAAAGAGCTTTTGTTTCTCTCTGCTTAATTTCGAAGCTACCAGTGCCTCGAGGAAGCTCGATGCTCTCACGCGTTTTCGCGTTTAAACCTTCTGCAATATATTCTGCAGCAACATTTGGATCAATACGATCCCCACAAGTATAAACATCAATACTTGCGTAACCGTGCTCCGGAAAGCTATGAATTGTTAAATGTGATTCTGAGATAATTACTACTCCACTTACACCTTGTGGTGCAAATTTATGGAAAGCAACCTCACGCACTTCAGCACCAGCTCTTAGTGCTGCATCCACAAATAATTGTTCAATATACGGCATGTCATTAAGCTTGTCGAAATCGCAATCCCAAAGTTCAGCGATCACGTGACGACCCATCGTATCCATAGTATCCATTCTACAGTTCCCCCTTGTAAATTTATTCTAACTGTTCGAATTGAAAACTAATTTGCAATTTGGCTTGCTCCACTACCACGGGGGAAAGTTAGTCCAGAGAGGTCCTAACCCTTTAAGTAGTGACTACGTACCTCAGCTCTTAAGTTTACGAGTGTTAGTATACTTTGTTTATTTTCATTTTGCAACAACAGTTTTTTCGATTTTCTGTCATATTTTCCTCTTTACTTTTCCCTAAAAAAAATAAACGATTCACAAATGCAGTAATCACAACGTTTCGTGGTATGTCCACTTTTTAAAATATACTTATATAATTTTTTTCCTTTTCAGAAAAAATTAAAAAAAGAGGGCAAATATTGCCTTGCCCTCTCCTCCCTTATTCACTTAAATGTGTTGCACATTTTCTTGTTTCGCTAACTCTTGAACAACTAACGTTACAAGATCTACAACACGACGAGAGTAGCCCCACTCGTTATCATACCAAGCAAGTACTTTCACTTTACGATCACCCATTACCATTGTAGATAAACCATCGATAATAGCTGAGTGTGTATTTGTATTAAAGTCGATAGATACTAAAGGCTCTTCGCTGAATTCTACAATACCTTTTAACACACCGTTTGCAACAGTTTTGAATGCATCGTTAATAGCTTCAACTGTCACATCGCGTTTTACATCTACTACTAAATCAACAAGAGACACGTTTGGTGTTGGTACACGAAGTGCCATACCATGAAGTTTTCCGTTTAAATGCGGAAGAACTTTTGCTAGCGCTTTCGCAGCACCTGTCGTTGTCGGAATGATTGATTGTCCGCAAGCACGTGCTCTTCTTAAATCTTTATGTGGGTTATCAATATTTTTTTGGTCATTTGTATAAGCGTGAACTGTCGTCATTAAACCGTTTTCAATTCCAAACTGCTCATCTAACACCTTCACAACAGGCGCTAAACAATTTGTTGTACAAGATGCATTTGAAATAACAGTATGTTTTGTAATATCTAATTGGTCTTCGTTCACACCAACTACAATTGTTACATCTTCATTTTTACCAGGCGCTGTTAAAATAACTTTTTTCGCTCCAGCTTCAACGTGAAGAATTGCTTTTTCTTTTGAATTAAATTTACCAGTTGCTTCAATTACAACTTCAACACCTAAATCTGTCCAAGGCAATTCCTTTGGATCGCGGTTGTTTAAAAGGCGAATCATTTTTCCATCAACTAATAAGTGATCTTCAAATGCTTCTACTGTTCCGTCAAACTTGCCATGAACTGTATCATATTTAATTAAGTGTGCTAACGTTTCAGATGGATAGCTTGCATTGATTGCTACAATTTCGAATGCGCTTTCTTTTATTGCTTGACGAAATACCATTCTCCCAATACGTCCAAATCCATTAATTGCCACACGAGTCATAATATGTTATCCCCCTTGAATGCGTTATACTATTTATCTCCAATCCCAATAATAGTATAACACAAAAAGGGGATATGTCACTAAGCATTTTCATTAATTTCACAATTTTTTAGTCAATAATGTTCCACTTCTTTAAAATTACCTGCAATTGTGTTTTCGTTCCCATAATTGTGCCATCATTATTTATCACTTCATCTGCATTTTCCACTTTTTCTTCTAACGGCATTTGAGATTGAATACGAGCTGTTGCTTCTTCTTCTGAAAAGTTATTTCGTTTCATTAAACGTTCTAATTGCGTATGCGGCTTAACCGCTACAACTAAAATGCGGTCAACGAGACTTGTTAATTTGCTTTCAAATAAGAGAGGAATATCTAACACAACCGCTTGCATACCTTCTTTTATGTACATTTCCTTTTGCCTATTCATTTCCTCACGCACTGCAGGATGAACAATTTTATTTAACTGCAATCGTTTTTCTTCATTATAGAAAACGACACTTCCTAGTTTTGGACGATCTAATTCTCCATCTTCTTGTAACACTTCCGTTCCAAATACTTCTACTATTTTGTTATATGCTGGTTTTCCTCGCTCTACAACTTCTCTTGCGATAATATCTGCATCAATAACTGGTATGCTCAGTTCACGAAACATTTCTGATACCGTACTTTTTCCGCTTGCAATGCCTCCCGTTAATCCAATTACTACTGTCATAATAATCCTCCTCATAATAAAAGGCGCGAAACTAATGTTCCACGCCCATACTTACATTTTCCAAATTCCAATAATGATGAGTAATACTCCAGGCAGGAATGTAAATTTTTGTAACCACTTCATATTTGATAAAACCGTTCCAAGTTTCATTCCAATAAATAAAAACAAAGAACTCATAACTGCAACTAATATCGCCATCATAGCGGGTGCATACCCTAATAAAGATGCACCAATTCCGGCACCAAATGAATCTACAGAAAGAGCTATACCAAGAAGTAATGCTTCTCCTGCAGAAATGGTGCCTGATTTATCAAAATCTGCAACAGTCGGTTTCCGTAAAATTTGAATCACTAGGCCTAGCGAGGCAATCTCTAATTTCCAGACCTTCTCCTCTTGCTTCGGTTCTTCTTTTTTCTCACTTCGAAAAAATTGATATAATACCCAAATCCCTATTCCAATAAGAACAAGCCCACCGATACGCGTTGCGATAACAGGTGAAAATACTTTCGCGATCATATGTCCAATTCCCATTGAAACAAGCATAACAGCCGCTGAACACATTCCGATAATTATAATTGATCTTAGTGGAATTCTTACGCTTCTTAAACCATATGTTAGCCCTACACTACAGCTATCTAAGCTTAATGTAAAAGCTAATAAAATAAGAGATAAATAAAGGTACATCGGTAAGCTCCTCCCTTATACATAGCTCTGCTGTATGTATATGACAAATGCCTATCCGATGTTATCTCTTTTCTATATTCTAGGCTGACAAATTGGGCAGTAATGCGTTCCTCGCCCGCCAACAACTGTTTTTTCTAATATCGTGCCACAAGTTACGCACGG
The DNA here is from genome assembly GCF_022663635.1 of Bacillus cereus group sp. BfR-BA-01356. Taxonomy (NCBI): domain Bacteria; kingdom Bacillati; phylum Bacillota; class Bacilli; order Caryophanales; family Bacillaceae; genus Bacillus; species Bacillus cereus group sp. BfR-BA-01356. The sequence goes on from NZ_JAKUFX010000046.1 coordinate 10,353, forward strand.
CTCTCCCTTTTTCCCATATACATTTAGGAGTTCTTGGAACGAACCAATTTGCCCTTGTGAGTTGATATACGTCCGAATTGTACTTCCGCCACGCTTTACTGCTTCGCCTAGCGTTGTAACGGTAGCCTCATAAATTCGCTCAATTTCTTCTACTGTTAAAGACGAAGCTTCTCGTTCTGGATGAATTTGAGAACGGAATAAAACTTCATCTACATATATATTTCCAAGCCCTACTAAAAGACGCTGGTCCAGTAGCACAACTTTTATTTTACGATTTGTCTTTTGTAATCTTTCTTGTAAATACTGCGGTGTCATTTCAGCATCAAATGGCTCCGGACCTAAGTCAGCAAGAGGCATTTGGTTCATTTCTTCACCTTTCTTAAAGAGATGCATCGTACCAAACTTTCTCACATCTTTATAATGTAATTCCGTTCCATCTGTAAATAAGAAACGGACGTGCGTATGTTTATCAATCGGCTCATCCTCTTGATGCAGTAAAAACTTACCTTCCATACGCAAATGTGAAACAATGACATAATTCGTTACATATAAAAGCAAAAACTTTCCTCTTCGCTTTATATTTTCAATCTTCTCGCCTTTTAGCATTTCTTTAAAGATTTCTGCATCATCCGGTCGTTTCACTATTTTTGGATAAGTAACAATAACATCTTCAATCGTTTTTCCTGTTACAAGATTTTCAAGTGTCCGTCTGACGTTTTCAACCTCTGGTAATTCAGGCATTTCATCACTTCCTTATTTTGCGTCGTACCAAGTTGGACCGTAAGAATAATCAACTTTCAGCGGAACTGCAAGTTCAATCGCATGTTCCATTACTTCAGGTACAAGCTGCTCTAATTTTTCGATTTCTTCTTTTGGTGCTTCAAATATTAATTCATCGTGTACTTGCAGAAGAAGACGCGCTTGTAATCCTTCTTCTTCTAAACGATCTGCCATAATAATCATCGCTTTTTTAATAATATCTGCTGCAGTACCTTGAATTGGTGTATTCATCGCTGTACGCTCAGCGAAGCTACGCAAGTTAAAATTACGACTCGTAATTTCTGGAATATAACGGCGACGATTTAATAATGTAGCTACATATCCTTTTTGTTTCGCATCTTTTACGATGTCCTCCATGTATTCTTGTACACCAGGGAAACTTTCTAAATACTTTTCAATAAATTCCGCTGCTGCTTTTCTTGTAATTCCTAAGTTTTGTGAAAGACCATAATCACTAATACCATACACAATTCCGAAGTTAACAGCTTTCGCTTGTCGTCTCATATTTGAAGTTACTTCATCTTTTTCAACGCCAAATACATCCATAGCTGTTTTCGTATGAATATCCATGTCATGTTGGAACGCTTCAACTAGTCCTTTATCATTTGCAATATGAGCTAATACACGCAGTTCGATTTGTGAATAATCAGCCGCATACATAATCCATCCTTCTTCTGATGGAACAAATGCCTGACGAATCTTTCTTCCTTCTTCTAATCGAATCGGGATATTTTGCAAGTTCGGATCCGTTGAACTTAATCGACCTGTTTGCGTTAACACTTGATTAAAGCGAGTATGAATTTTAGATGAATCTTCATGTACAACTTTCAGTAAACCTTCAATGTAAGTTGAATTTAGCTTCCCTAATTGACGATAATGTAAAATATTTGGAATGATTTCATGGTGATTCATAAGCTTATCTAGTACATCAGCTGACGTAGAATAACCTGTTTTCGTCTTTTTAATAACCGGTAAGTTTAAGTTCTCAAACAGAATAACACCAAGCTGCTTCGGTGAATTAATATTAAATTCTGTTCCCGCAAGCTTATAAATTTCCTGTTCCATTTCCTTTAATCTACCCGCAAGTTCTTCTCCCATATTACGAAGACGCTCTGTATCAACTTTTACACCCTTTACTTCCATATCAGCTAGTACACGTGCAAGCGGCAATTCTAATTCTGTAAACAGTTCATATTGCTCATTCTTCTTTAACTCTTCAACGAATGTTTGCTTTACATCATATAATACATGCACTTTACGAGCCACATGCTCCGCGACTACCTCTAACTCTGGAACCGCACGCTTCGCACCTTTTCCGTAAACTTCTTCATCTGATTTCACAGCATGCGTTTCTTTCATTTTCGCTACAGTACGGAAATCTTTATCTGTATCAGCCGGGTCAAGTAAATAAGCAGCGATTAATAGATCAAAGTCAATCCCTTGCATATCTATCCCATTCCATTTCAGTGCAACGATTGCACGCTTCGCATCAAATGTATGCTTTCTCATTTCTCCATCTGCAAGCCACTCTTTAAAAGCATCTGACTTAAGAGCAATGTCTGTCTGAATAAAGTAACATCCATTTTCATTTTGAATACCAAAGCCTTGAATGTCTGCTTTATGATAATTATCTTCTTGTACTTCAACGATAAGCGCACTATCTTGCTGAAGCATTTCTTCTGTAACTTCTTCCACAATATCAAATGTAATATCATCTAATTCAGCTGGAGCTGTTGCTTCTGGCGTAACGCCTAATTTATTTAAAAGAGATGTAAATCCTAAACTCTCGAACATTGGAATGACATCACTTGCTTCATATCCTTTATACACCATATCATCCACATGAACTGTAATCGGCGCATCTGTAATAATAGTTGCAAGATCCTTACTCATAAGAGCTTGTTCATTATTTTCTTCCAGTTTTTCTTTTAATTTCTTCCCACTTACTTGATCTATATTTTCATACACCGCTTCAACCGTTCCAAACTGTGTTAACAATTTAATTGCCGTTTTTTCACCAACTCCTGGTACACCCGGTATATTATCTGACTGGTCTCCCATTAAACCTTTCATATCGATAATTTGCTTTGGTGATAAGCTGTATTTTTCAAATAAAGCTTCTTTCGTATATTCATCCACTTCTGTAATCCCTTTTCGCGGAATACATACAAGCGTGTTATCAGAAACAAGTTGAAGTAAATCTTTATCTCCTGAAATAACTTTTACACTTGCTCCTTGCTCACTCGCTTCTTTCGCTAACGTTCCCATGATGTCATCCGCTTCATAATTTTCTAATTCATAACGCGGTACATTGAACGCATCCAGCATCTCACGAATAAACGGGAACTGCTCTGATAATTCAGGTGGAGTCTTTTGACGTCCTCCTTTATACTCACTATACGTTTTATGACGGAACGTTGTTTTGCCTGCATCAAACGCCACTAACATATGAGTTGGCTTTTCTTCCTCTAATATTCTCATTAACATCATTGTAAAACCGTAAATTGCGTTCGTATGTATACCTTTGTCGTTATTTAAAAGCGGTAGTGCAAAGAAAGCACGATACGCGATATTATTACCATCTACTAATACGACCTTTTTTTCCAAAATTGAAACCTCCCCATACAAATTTGAAATGATTTTTTTCACAGAAAAAAACCGTTCCTTTCCTCTCTCTATATTAACATGACTAATAGAGAGAAGAAAAATAACGGCTATTTTCTTTCATATATAAAACAGACTTATATTGGCATAAAGGGAAGTGACGAGAACAGCTTAACTATTCTCGTCCAAAATTACTCCTTGGATGAAGGGGTTTTCATGTATTATATTAACAGAGCTTTATTAATATTTAATTAAGCCATTGTTAATATATTGTAAACATCCTTCATCCTATTTTTCAGTTGCTGATTTCGGTAAAACAACTGTAAACGTTGTCCCTTCTCCAACTTCACTATCTACTGTAATCGTACCTTGATGCGCCTCAACTAAATGCTTTACAATCGACAATCCAAGGCCGGTACCACCAGTATTTCTACTTCTTGCTTTATCCACCCGGTAGAAACGTTCAAAAATACGCGGAATTTCCTCTTTACTAATACCAATTCCAGTATCCGATACTTTTATATAAGCATTATATTTATCTTCCGCTAACTCTACTGAAACAACGCCTCCAGCCGGTGTATATACGATTGCGTTATTAATTAAATTAATAAAGATTTGTTTCAAACGACTTGGATCTCCAATAACAGAGGCACGTTTTAATACATTCACTTGTAAAGAGATTTCTTTTTCTCCTGCTTTATTATCAAGTACCATATGAATATCTTCAAGCAGCCCCTTCATATCAACGGTTCCCATATTTAATTTAAATCCTTGTTGTTCGATCTTCGACAAATCTAATAAATCTTCAATTAATCCTTGCATGCGCTCACTTTCTTTTAAAATAATGTGCAAGAAATGTTCGCAGAATTTTTTATTATCCATCGCTCCGTCTAAGAGTGTTTCTGAAAAACCTTTAATAGAAGTAATCGGTGTCTTTAATTCATGAGAAACATTCGCTAAAAAGTCTTTTCTCATTTGTTCTAATTTCTTTAACTCTGTTATGTCATGGAATACGAGAACAATCCCTTTCCATTCATGGTTTGTCCCGATAATCGGCGCTCCATATACTTCGAAATGCTTCCGTTCAATTCCAAGTGGCAATAACATTTGTTTACGCACTTTCACTTCTGTCATAAAGATTTCTTCTACAAGCTCAATAATTTCTGTATGATGAAACGATTCATAATATAAGCGATCTAAATACTCTTCATCTGTTACGTGGAAAGTTTCCTTATAAGAGCGGTTTACAAGGTTTATATACCCGCGGCTATCAATTAAAATCATTCCGCTTCCCATATTTTCAATTAACGTATGCAGACGATCTTGCTGCATTTCTTGTTCAAGTGTCATCTCTTGTAAGTTACGAGCTAAAATATTAATCGCTTTACTCAGCATTCCTGTTTCATCCGAATGACTTTCGTATGCACGTGCTTTATAATTACCCTTTGCCAATTCAATTGCAACTTTCGTAACCGATTCAATTGGCCTAATATATTGCCCTGTAATTTTCATACCTAAAAATACAACTACGAGACAAGCAATGACAAATCCGATAATTAATAATCCCCACGTTTTTTGATGTACGTCTCTTAAAGGATCAATTATACTTTTCACCAAAATGTATCCTTGTTTTCCTTCTACATCTTGAACGAACACCGCATGATAAAATTCATTCTTTCGATCCGTTTCTTTCGTAATTACTTTACTTCGTTGTTTTGCCACTTCCGAAGAAAGTTCTTTAATCGTCTCTGGACTAAATGCCAATTCTTGTCCTTTTCTATATTGAACTTTCTTTTTTTCATCCAAAAATACGATAGAAGCTGGTATTTTTTCTTCTAACTTTTCAAATACGTATGGATTTTTTAAGACATTATCAAAACCTTGCTCTTCTGCTAACGTCGCAACATACTCTGTCTCTTTTACCATTCTCTCTTTAGCATGATCTATATAGTAGTTTTCAAACACAGTTTCTAGTAATAAACCTAGTCCAACTAAAATAAATACAATAAGAGAAACAAATGTAAAAAGAAGCCTGGAACGAAATTTATTCATTCCCTTTTGGCTCCTCTAATTTATATCCTAAACCACGTATCGTTTTAATGTACGTCGGTTTTTTCGTATTTTGTTCAATTTTATCGCGCAAATGGCTAATATGAACATCAACAATTCGTGTATCACCAGCAAAATCGTAATTCCATACAGCACTTAGTAATTGATCACGTGTCAACACGCGACTTTTATTTTTCGCAAGATACACAAGTAGTTCAAATTCTTTTGGTGTTAATTCAAGCTTTCTTCCTTGGAAATAAGCCTCATAAAACTCCGGTAAAATTTTAAGTTCTGCAATTGTGATGCTATCTTCATCTGGCGCTTCTGCAACTTGTTCTTCTTGTTGTAATTTCGTACGGCGCAAAATCGCCTTCACACGAGCAACAACTTCTCTTGGACTAAATGGCTTCGTCATATAATCATCCGCTCCAAGTTCAAGGCCTAGCACCTTATCAAACTCATCATCTTTTGCCGTTAACATTAAAATCGGCGTCATAACGCGCTGCAATCGTAATTCTTTACACACTTCCATACCATCCATTTTCGGAAGCATTAAATCTAATATAATTAAATCTGGGCGTTCTGTTGTCGCTTTTTGAAGCGCCATTTCTCCATCCATCGCTGTTATAACTTCAAACCCAGCTTGTTGTAAATTAAATTCGATTAAAGTTAAGATAAATTCCTCATCATCAACTACTAAAATACGATTGTTCATTCTTTTCCTCCAAGTTATAGACTTGAAACCTTCTTCATCCTAGTATTTTCCCCGTTATTCTCATCATACTAGAAAACAAGGTCCCTCTCAATATAATTGTCTATTCATGGAGATCGTTTGTGTAGAATTGAGAAAATAGAAGTAATTACAATTCACCTGCAACTACACAGGATTTTGCCAAACTTTATAGATTGCTCTCTCTTCTTTAAAGCTCACTTCCGTATGAACTATAAAATCTTAATTTTATGCTAGGAAAAACGAAAGAGCATACGCTATTTTATAATCTGGTATTTCATATCCATCAAATACTCTCCCGTACATTCCATTCGCAACCCGGTCTGCCCACACTTCAGCTTCTCTTACCGTTTCAAAGATCACGTCTTCTCTTTTCCACCTTACCTAAAAAACCACTCCTTTAATTGACTTCAATTACCGATGATTATATCATTAATCTTAATATATAAATTAATAATATACGGAGGTCTATTATGCGACTAATACTATCCATTCTATCTTTAGCAGTCACATGTATCCTTGCTTTTAACGCTCCGAGCTGGGATACGATTAAAACGGGGTGCTCAGAATTTGCTGAAGGGTTCAAAGAAGGGTTCTTCAACTAAAAATAGCGCTAGCATCCTTATTAAAGGTATGCTAGCGCTATTCATATTTTCATCTTTTTAAAAATTATCTAATGCTTTTTCCATAATAGAAACTGATTTAAAAGGTGGCGTTACTGTTAATGAACCTTTCACAACAGTTTCTCCTTTTTCATCATGAGCAGATACAAGCATATCAATTGTATGTTCCTCCTCAGAAACAGCCACAACTTCAAAGTGGATTTGTAACGTTTCATAATGGTGAACATGTTTCACGAATGTAAGGTCCTTTCTCGTAATATGACTTCCTGGACCCGGTAAATATTTCGTAACCGCCGTTGTAATCATTCCCGTTAGCATAATGCTTGGTACAATCGGCTTTTCATACGGAGTTTGGGATGCGTAATCATGCTGAATATATAATGGATTGGCATCATTCGTTAACCCTAAGTACAATAACAAATCTTTATCCTCAATTTTTTCAGTGATAGATAATTTCTCTCCTACTGTAATTTCATCCATTTTACGACCAATTTGAACTTTTTTCTTTAACATGTTACAACCCCCTCCGATTTTTTCACCTTATTATCCTACTAAAAGCGATACCTTATCCGAAATTTACTATGATGAGGGCAATGTATAGTATAAATCTACAGTTTCATTATAGGATATTACAAATGATAGCGTTTTCATATTATTTCAAAAAAAACAATTCGGTAAATAGTAGAAAAAGATTCGGAATCCCGAATCTTTTTCACTACTATTCAATTATTAAACAAGAACTTTCATTACATTACGTACAGATTCTACAGAGCGATCTAACGCTTCTTTTTCATCTGCAAGAAGTTCTAATTCAATAATTTTTTCAATTCCGTTACCACCTAGAATTACTGGTACCCCTAAGTAAAGGTCACTATAACCATACTCACCTTCAAGGTACGCAATAGCTGGTAATATACGGCGTTGATCTTTTAAGATTGCTTCTGTCATTTCAACTAAAGAAGCTGCTGGTGCGTAATATGCACTACCGTTTCCTAATAAGCCTACAATCTCACCGCCACCTTTACGTGTACGTTCTACGATTGCTTCTAAACGCTCTTTCGGAATTAACGTTTCTAACGGAATACCGCCTGCATAAGAATAACGCACAAGAGGTACCATGTCGTCACCGTGTCCGCCAAGAACAAATCCTGTAATGTCTTTTACAGAAAGATTTAATTCTTGTGCGATGAATGTACGGAAACGAGCTGTATCTAATACACCCGATTGGCCGATTACACGCTCTTTCGGGAATCCTGCTTCTTTAAATACAGAATATGTCATTGCATCAACTGGATTTGTTAACACAACAATAATTGCATTTGGTGAATGTTTTGCAATGTCGCGCGTAATACTTTTCATAATTTTAGAGTTTGTTGCTACTAAGTCATCACGGCTCATACCAGGCTTACGTGCAATACCTGCTGTAATAACGACAACGTCAGAATCAGCAGTATCTGCGTAATCAGATGTTCCAATAATGTTAGCATCAAAACCTTGTACTGGGCTCGCTTCTAACATATCTAACGCTTTCCCTTTTGTTGGATTTTCCAGTTGTGGAATGTCCACTAATACAACATCTGCAAGTTCTTTTTGTGCTAATAAGAATGCCGTTGTTGCTCCTGTAAATCCTGCACCGATGACTGAAACCTTCTTGCGTTTGATTGTCATAATTTACCCCCCGCTTTAATTATGCGTTTTTGATTATCGCTACATCCATGTTTTTAATAAGTTCATTAGCGAACTCAGAACATTTCACTTCTGTTGCACCTTCCATTAAGCGTGCGAAATCATAAGTTACTACTTTTGAAGCAATTGTTTTCTCAACAGAAGCAGTTACTAATTTCGCAGCTTCGTTCCATCCTAAGTGTTCTAATAATAATACACCTGAAAGAAGAACAGAAGATGGATTTACTTTATCTAAACCTGCATATTTTGGAGCTGTACCGTGTGTAGCTTCAAAGATAGCATGTCCAGTCACATAGTTAATGTTTGCACCAGGTGCAATACCAATTCCACCTACTTGTGCAGCAAGTGCATCAGAGATATAGTCACCATTTAAGTTCATTGTTGCAACAACATCGAACTCACGTGGACGAGTTAAAATTTGTTGTAAGAAGATGTCTGCAATAGAATCTTTTACGATGATTTTTCCAGCCACTTCAGCGTCTGCCATCGCTTTATTCGCTGCATCTTTACCATCTTTTTCAACGATACGATCGTATTCAGCCCAAGTAAATACTTTGTCGCCAAATTCTTGTTCCGCTACTTCGTAACCCCAGTTTTTGAAAGCACCTTCTGTAAATTTCATAATGTTTCCTTTATGAACTAATGTAACAGAAGAGCGTTTTTCGTTAATTGCATATTGAATTGCAGCACGAACAAGACGCTTTGTCCCTTCTTCTGAAATTGGCTTAATACCAATACCAGATGTTTCTGGGAAGCGGATTTTATTAACACCCATTGCTTCTTTTAAGAAAGCAAGAACTTTTTCTGCTTCTGGAGATCCTTGCGCATATTCAATTCCAGCATAAATGTCTTCTGTATTTTCACGGAAAATAACCATATCAGTATCTTCCGGACGTTTTACAGGTGAAGGAACACCTTCAAAATAACGAACTGGACGTAGACATACATATAAATCTAATTCTTGACGAAGTGCTACGTTTAGAGAACGAATACCACCGCCAACTGGAGTTGTAAGTGGACCTTTAATCGCGATTAAATATTCACGAATTAAGTTTAAAGTTTCTTCTGGTAACCACTCGCCTGTTTGGTTGAATGCTTTTTCCCCTGCAAGCACTTCTTTCCAAACGATTTTCTTCTCACCATCATAAGCTTTTTCAACTGCTGCTTCTAGTACGCGAGATGCAGCTGCCCAAATATCAGGACCAATTCCATCTCCCTCGATAAACGGAATAATCGGATTGTTTGGTACATTCATAACACCATTAGTTACAGTAATTTTTTCACCTGTCGTCAATGTGATAACCCCCATGTTTGAAATTTCATATGTATGAAACTGAGGGAATAACCCCTCAGTTCAAACCGTTAGTCAAATTAAAATATTCTAATCATTACATCTTTCCGAAAAAATCAGACTTTTGAAAGCGTATTTTCACTATCAAAATAGTGTTATTCGCTTATCGTTGTGCAATTGGAACATACACTTGATGCGTTGGTCCATTATAATCAGCACGCGGACGAATTAAACGGTTGTTTTCATATTGTTCTAGAATATGAGCTAACCAGCCTGACATACGGCTAATTGCAAAAATAGGTGTAAATAAGTCATGGTCAATTCCTAAACAATGGTATACAGAAGCTGAATAGAAATCAACATTTGGTGGAAGACCTTTTTCTTTTGTTACAATGTCTTCAATTTTGATAGACATATTATACCATTTCTCTTCTCCTAAAAGCACGCATAATCTCTTAGACATTTCACGTAAGTGTTTTGCACGTGGATCACCCTGCTCATACACACGGTGGCCAAAGCCCATGATTTTCACTTTATTTTGAAGAGCATTATGAATATATGACTCTACATTTTCTTCTTCACCAATCTCAGTTAACATCTTCATTACATTCTCATTTGCCCCACCGTGAAGAGGACCTTTTAATGCACCGATTGCTGCTGTAATACCAGAATATACATCTGAAAGTGTAGCTACGCAAACACGTGCAGTAAATGTAGAAGCGTTTAACTCATGATCTGCATGAAGTACAAGCGCCTTATCAAAAGCTTCAATTTCAACTTCATTTGGCTCGCGATCATTTAACATGTACAAGAAGTTTGCAGCTAATGATAAATCCTTTCTTGGCTCAACAATATCTAAACCTTTACGGATTCTCGCGTAAGCAGCAACTAAAGTTCCCACTTGAGCCTGTAATTTAACCGCTTTCAAATAATTGGACTTTTCATCCATAATTTCAGCGCTCTCATCGTATAATGATAGCATGGAAATTGCAGTTCGTAAAACAGACATCGGATGTGCAATTTTTAAATCTACTTGTTTCAAATATGTTAAAATCTCACCTGGAACTTTATAGTATTCAGATACAATTTCATTAAATTCCGCTAGTTCTTTTTCATTAGGAAGCTTGCGGTGCCATAATAAGTACACTACTTCTTCAAACGTAGCATTCTCAGCTAAATCATCAATATTATACCCAACATAAGTTAATGTATCATCAATAATAGAGCTCACAGATGATGTTGTTGCTACTACCCCTTCTAAACCTCGAATAACAGTCATGACATTCTCTCCTTTTCCTGAAAATTCTCCCAACCTTGCTCCTTATATCTATTTGCTCCCCTTATGAATTATGAACGCCCGTTCACTCTTTAGGCAAGCAAAATGCACGATCATGCAAATTTGTTGCGGTGTTCCCCTCTTATTGTCCATTGTTTACATGGAAAGCATGAGCGTGAATGTCTCCCCGAATCCTCACGCTCAAAACAACAAGTTAGTGAGGAAAATAAATTCCGAAGAGTTTTATGATAAAAACAACATAAAACAATATCATTATAAAATTGTTTTATGTTGTTTTTATTTTATCTGGTGTAAAGTCTCTGCTGTTATGTAACTTTTCAAAGTTTCTAATCCTATTATAAACAATTATCTGACTTTTGTGAACAGAAAGAATTCAAAAATTTTATATTACTATAAAATTCCTCATTTAAACATTTGTATAATACTCATAACCGCATAGGCAATTCCAGCCCCAATTAACGGACCAACAGCAACCCCATTAAATAACGCAACCGCTATAATTGTCCCAAAAACAAGCGCAGTTGTAATATGAGGATCCGTTGTCAACAATTGTACGCCGCCTTTCGCTAACAAAGCGACCACTACACCTGAAGCTAAAGCAATCCACGCATAATACGATTTCGCCGCTTCTCCAAGTTGTTTAAAACCTATTTCCCCCGTCGCAATCGGTACGAGCACCGCTATTGTAATGACCGTTACACCTAGGTTAATTCCTTTCGTTTGTAAATAAGGAAAGACCTTATCTCCTAAAAACGTAAACTTCAATAGAAATAACACACCAATAGCTACAGTAAGCGATTGGTTTTTAGCAATAAGTCCTATAATAAGTAGTATGAATAAAAATAACGTTGACTGACTAATCATGTTTGCACTTCCTTTCTGAAAATAATGAACTCATTTCCAAACAAAAATACCTTTAAACCTATCGTTATACATGCTATATCGATGCCTATTCAACATGAATCACTTCATTTTTTATGTATTTTAAAATGAAAAACTGAGACTTTCACCATCAAAATTTAAGCATGTATACATTTTAAAAAACGGGCGTCTCTTCTTTCTTTTCTAATTAGAAACAGGTAAAATAAAAAGAAGAGAAAATGAAGTTTTTACCATATAGTAGAAGCATCAACACCAAGCTTTCACAGTCACTCACATACTGAAAAAGCAAGAAAAATCCATCATTCCACTATAACATAAAGTGAAACTTTAATCAGTGGGGCATTTTCCACTGATTATTAGTTGAACCAATCGGGCTTTTACGGGCAGTTTATCTCCATCTAACTCCTTTGATCCAGCCGCACTTCGGGTAGGAGATTTACTGCCCGTTAATGCGGGGTAAAGCGAAACTTTAATCAGTGGGGCACACTCGTTATAAGTTGAACGAATTAGGATAATCCAAATTGGAATGGGAGGTATACATCTTTGAACCGAAACTTACTATATATGATATTGCGACTCATATTTGTCATTGTAGCAACGGTAGCTGGGTTCTATGTATTACTATACATGTCAGGGCTTATCTATCCTTTTATTATCGCTTTTGCATTTGCTTATTTGATTAATCCTGTCGTCAATTTCCTTAATCAAAAACTACAATTTCCTCGCGCACTAGCAGTACTCGTTAGCTTAATTCTCGTATTTGGAGCTATCGTTGGACTTGTTACATATCTTGTGACTGAAGCAATATCTGCCACAACATACTTACTACAACTTGTTACAGTAAAGTTTCCAGATATCGTTACATTCGCTCAGCAATTTGCACTTAATCATATTATGCCTCTCTACGATGATTTAATCTCTAAATTTAATCATCTTGGAGAACCACAGCGCTATACAATTACACAAAACATTCAAAACTTAGGAACAGAAGCAACAACACAAATGAAAGAACTTTTAACCGCCATTATAAGCGGGTTAACGAATTTCATTAGTGCACTGCCAACAACTTTAACTGTCCTTGTATTCATTTTATTAGCCACTTTCTTCATTAGTTACGATTGGCACCGTCTTGCTCAGAAAGCAAGAAAATTGCTACCGAATCGTGTACATGGCTATGGAAAAACTATTTTTGTCGACTTAAGAAAAGCTTTGTTTGGTTTTGTGAAAGCACAACTTACACTCGTATCTATGACAACTGTCATTGTACTAATCGGGCTTTTAATATTACGCGTACCATACGCCATTACTATCGCGATTATTACAGGGGTTGTAGATTTACTACCATATTTAGGAACAGGCGCAGTCTTTGTTCCATGGGTTATATACGTATTTTTCACTGGCGATACCGCATTCGCCATTGGTCTTCTCATTTTATACATCGTCGTGATTGTCCAAAGACAAATTATGGAGCCGAAAGTACTTTCATCTAACATCGGTCTCGATCCATTAGCAACACTCGTCGCTCTATTTGTCGGCTTTAAACTTTTTGGCTTTTTAGGATTAATCATCGGCCCAGTCACCTTAGTACTACTTAATACATTACACAAAGCTAATGTCTTCCATGACTTGTGGAAATATATTAAAGGTTCACCTTCAAAATAATAGTTTCTAATTCATACACAACAAAAAACTTACCTGTAATCAGTGGGAAATTCCCACTGATTATTCCTTGTACTTATTTTTCATACTTATTACATAAAACAAGAGAATTGCACTCAAAAAAGATAATTCTCTTGTTTTTTTGCATGAAAAACGCATATTCCGTGGTGTTTTTACATATTTATTCTATTTATTTTATAATTATCATTTACATTTATTACTTTTTATGTAAATGAATAAATATACAAAACAGCATGAAATAAGACTTCAACTAACAATCTCCGCCTTTTTATATGAATTTTTTACACCAATCGTTCCTCTATATAAGAAAGCAAAACTTTAATTTAGCAGTGTTTCCCTCCATCTTATTCATCCAAATTAATAGCACTAAAAAATCACAAGTTTAATCGAAGTACACACAAGAGTTCAAACGAAAATTATATAGCAAATATAATAAGCGAACGTTTTGTTCATCCCCACTCATCATTCGCCCCACATCAGACACTTACGAGCAGCCCAGCTTCGAGATAGAAATTCCACCCCACAAATAGCGCGGTAAAGCAAAGCTTCAATCAGAAAATCCCTCTCCTCTTACAAGACAAAAAATAGCACTTAGATTTCTACAATCTAAGTGCTATTTCTGAATAATAATAGTAGAATTCTTTCTAAATTTCCATTCCATCCACTTCATAACAAGCGGCTTCAATAAAGCTCTCGTAATAGGGATCACGCAGATAAACCCTAGCATATCTGTCACATACCCAGGAAGCACTAAGAGAATACCTCCTACAAATACAAAAATACCATCTAGTACCGCCTCACCTGGCATTTCCCCTCTATTCAACTTAGATTGAATCTCTCCAAGCACTTTAAACCCTTGTCTTTTCGCCAAATACACACCTACAACACCTGTAAATACAATCATAGCGAACGTAGACCATAAACCTATTACATGACTTGATCCAATTAAGACCGTAATCTCAATCGCCGGTATTAAAATAAACAAGAATAGTAACCACTTCATAGTTCTACACCTCTCTCACATCTCACTTTTAACGCCCTCACAATGCCTATATACATCATATGAAATATAGATACCCTTTCATATTAAAACCCATAACAAACAGCTTTTAAAAGCAATTCTAGGCGCTTTAAGCTAATTCTATCTCGTTTTTGTGTAAAAAAAAGAGAAGGACTCCGATCCTTCTCTCCGTATTACTTATAGCACTTCCGCATGTCCATTATAAACAATTCCGCGTGCTGCATCAACTGTTACTTCTTGGCCATTTTTTAAAGTTGCTGTTACGCCGTTTACACCAACGATAACAGGAATACCGATTGATACACCTACAACAGCTGCATGGCTTGTTAAGCCACCTTCTTCTACAACTAAAGCTGCAGCTTTTTCGATTGCAGGAATCATATCTTTATCAGTGCTTGTTGTAACAAGGATATCACCTTCGTTTACGTTCGCTACAGCTTCAGCAGCTGTTTTCGCTACAACTACTTTACCTTTTGCAGCTTTACGACCGATTCCTTGTCCTTTAGCAATTTCTTCACCAACAACGTGGATTTTCATTAAGTTTGTTGTACCAGTTTCAGCTACTGGAACACCAGCAGTAATCACTACAGTATCTCCAAGTCCGATTAGACCTGCATCCATACCTGTTTGAATTGCTGTATCTAACATTTCATCAGTTGAAGCTGCGCGCTTCTCAGCCATAAATGCTTGTACACCCCAAACAAGTGCAAGACGACGTCCTACTTGCTCGTCAGATGTTACAGCTACGATTGGAGATTTTGGACGGTATTTAGAGAT
Organism: Bacillus cereus group sp. BfR-BA-01356; assembly: GCF_022663635.1. Lineage (NCBI taxonomy): Bacteria > Bacillati > Bacillota > Bacilli > Caryophanales > Bacillaceae > Bacillus > Bacillus cereus group sp. BfR-BA-01356. The sequence continues at coordinate 25,773 of NZ_JAKUFX010000046.1, forward strand.
CATTTTCGCAGTATATCCACTTTCTGTTGGAGCTACGATTGCAGCTACATCAAGAGCAAGTGCTGTATGTGCAACAGATTGGCTAATTGCATCTGTAATTGTTGGAGTGAACTCTTTAATACGTTTTTTGAACATATCTTCATATTGCAATGATTTTTCAACGCGTACCGCAATGTTAGCCATCATTGTTACTGCTTCTACTGGGTATTGTCCAGCAGCTGTTTCACCTGAAAGCATGATTGCATCTGTACCATCGAAGATTGCGTTAGCTACGTCACTTGCTTCCGCACGAGTTGGACGTGGGTTACGTTGCATAGAATCTAACATTTGTGTTGCAGTAATAACTGGTTTACCTAACACGTTACATTTTTTAATTAGACGTTTTTGTACTAACGGTACTTCTTCCGGTGGAATTTCTACACCCATGTCACCACGAGCTACCATTAAACCGTCAGAAACTTCTAAGATTGAATCGATATTGTCGATACCTTCTTGGTTTTCGATTTTTGGTACGATTTGGATGTATTGAGCGTTATGCTCTTCTAATAATTCACGGATTTCTAATACGTCAGACGCTTTACGTACGAATGAAGCTGCAATGAAATCAACTTTTTGCTCGATACCGAAGATGATATCTTTTACGTCTTTTTCAGTGATACCAGGAAGCTTAATGCTTACGTTTGGTACGTTAACACCTTTTTTATTTTTTACAGTTCCGCTGTTAAGAACTTTTGTACGGATGTTTCCATCAGCTTTTTCGATTACTTCTAGTTCGATAAGACCGTCATCGATTAGAATACGAGAACCTGGGTCTACATCGTCATAAAGACCAGCATAAGATACAGAGAACTTCTCTGCAGTACCTAATACTTGCTCAGTAGAAAGAACTACTTCTGCACCTGTTACAAGCTCAGCTTGTCCGTCTACGAAGTCGTGAGTACGGATTTCTGGACCTTTTGTATCAAGTAAGATACCAACTGTTTTACCAGTCTTCTTTGAAGCTTCACGAATGTTTTTAATACGAGCTCCGTGCTCTTCATGGCTACCATGAGAGAAGTTTAAACGAGCAACGTTCATACCTGCTTCGATTAATTGCTCTAATTTTTCAATACTTTCACTAGCAGGACCTATAGTACATACAATTTTAGTTTTACGCATATTGCACCTCCGAAAATTATGAAACCGTTCCCAAATATCTGACATTACGCCGATTAGATGGATAATTCTTTAGATAATTGATACATATCTTTATCGATTGTATGCTTTTGAGCTAACGCTTCGATAATGTCATGATCAACAAGTTTGTTATCTTGAATACCTACACAACGTCCGCCTTTACCAGCAATTAACAATTCAACTGCTCTTGCGCCAAGACGACTTGCTAATACACGGTCTTGTGCACTTGGTGATCCACCACGTTGTACGTGACCTAATACAGTTACACGAGTATCAAAGTTTGTTGCTTCTTCAATGTGCTTACCGATGTCAATTGCACTTCCAACACCTTCAGCTACAACGATAATACTGTGTTTTTTACCACGTTCACTACCACGCTTCAGACGAGCGATAACATCATCCATGTCATACTCTTCTTCTGGAATTAAGATTGTTTCCGCACCATCAGCTAAACCAGCCCATAATGCGATATCACCAGCGTGACGTCCCATTACTTCGATAACATATGTACGTTCATGAGATGTAGCTGTGTCACGAATTTTATCAATTGCATCAATAACAGTGTTTAAAGCTGTATCGAAACCAATTGTGAAGTCTGTTCCAGGGATATCATTGTCGATTGTACCTGGTACACCAACACATGGGAATCCTTGTTCAGTTAATTTTTTAGCGCCTTGGTAAGAACCATCTCCACCAATAACAACAAGTCCTTCGATACCGTGTTTCTTTAATTGCTCGATACCTTTTAGTCGTACTTCTGGATCTTTAAACTCAGGACATCTTGCTGTATATAATTTTGTACCACCGCGGTGGATAATATCGCCAACAGAACCAAGTTCTAATTTTTCAATGTGACCAGAAATTAATCCAGCGTATCCATGGTAAATACCATATACTTCAATATCATGGAAAATCGCTTTACGAACAACTGCACGAATGGCAGCATTCATACCAGGTGAATCTCCACCACTTGTTAATACACCAATACGTTTCATTTGTACTCACCTCATAAAGATTATTTGCCTTATAATAAAATAACACGAAAAAATATAAAAATACAATGGAGAAGATGTGTCTTTTCATAATAAAAACGTGCATTCGCGAAGTGGAACGCACGCTTTTCTTATTTTATCCAAATGGAAGCGTTTGAAAACGAAACTTGCCCAATTTTCATATATTTTTCATAACGTTTTTCGATTAATTCATCTTTCGAAATTCCGTTTAATTGTTCAAAAGTTTTCCGAATCATTAAGTCTATATTTTCTGACTGTTTCAAAACATTACGGTGAGCTCCGCCTCTTGCTTCTGGAATAATTTCGTCAATTACACCTAATTCTTTCAAATCTGCTGCTGTAATTTTCATTGCCTCTGCAGCTTCCTTTGCTTTTCCTGCATCTTTCCAAAGAATTGCCGCTGCACCCTCTGGTGTAATAACAGAATAAGTGGAATTTTCTAGCATATGAATGTAATCTCCAACTCCAAGGCCTAGCGCACCACCACTACCACCTTCGCCGATAACGATACAAATAACAGGTACCGTTAAACCTGCCATTTCAAATAAATTGCGGGCGATAGCTTCACTTTGACCACGTTCTTCAGCAGCTTTACCAGGATAAGCTCCTTTCGTATCAATAAAACAAATAATAGGACGATTGAACTTTTCCGCCTGCTTCATTAAACGTAATGCTTTTCGATATCCTTCTGGATGAGGCATTCCAAAGTTACGGCGAATATTTTCTTTCGTATCTTTTCCGCGCTGATGCCCAATTACAGTTACAGGCATCCCTTTATATTTCGCAATGCCGCCGACAATCGCTGCATCATCGCCAAATAGACGATCTCCATGACATTCGAAAAAATCAGTAAATAAGTGCTCAATATAATCGAGCGTTGTCGGTCGTTCAGCATGACGAGCAATTTGAACACGGTCCCATACTTTCAGATTGCCGTATATATCTTCCTCTAAATTTTCTAGCTTTTCTTCCAAAATACGAATCTCCTCACTGAAGTCCATCTGGCTGTTTTTCGTATAGTCTTTCAGTTCACGAATCTTATTTCTTAGCTCAACAACTGGTTTTTCAAATTCTAGCTCTGCCATACAGCCATTTCCCCTCCTTGATGAACTTCTAAAATCTTGCGAAGTGATTCTCTCATATCATCACGATGCACCACCGCATCTAATTGACCATGATCTAGTAAGAATTCTGCCGTTTGGAAATCTTCTGGTAGTTTCTCACGCACCGTTTGTTCAATTACACGTCTACCAGCAAATCCGATAAGTGCACCTGGTTCTGCAAGATTATAATCACCAAGTGAAGCGAAACTCGCTGAAACCCCGCCCGTCGTTGGGTGAGTCATAACAGAAATAAATAATCCTCCTGCATTACTATGCTTTTTCAAAGCTACGCTTGTTTTTGCCATTTGCATTAAACTTAATATACCTTCTTGCATACGGGCACCACCCGAAGCAGTAAAGATAATAAATGGAACTTGTAAGTCGTACGCCTTTTCAACCGCACGGGCGATTTTTTCTCCTACTACAGAGCCCATGCTCCCCATTCGAAAACGAGAATCCATTACTGCAACAACAACAAGCATGTCATCAATTGTTCCTTCACCAGTTACAACCGCTTCGTTCAATTCAGTCTTCTTACGATCGCTCTCTAGTTTCTCTTCATAACCTGGAAACTCGAGTGGATTTAACGAAACCATTTCTTTGTCATACTCACGGAATGACCCTTCGTCCAATATACTATCAAGACGTTCCCATGCATTCATAGGATGATGATATCCACAATTCACACATACTTTTAAATTTTTTAGAAGTTCTTTCGTATACATGATTTTTTTACATTCCGGACATTTTGTCATAACGCCATCTGGTACATCTTTTCGTACTTGTTCTGAAGGTATTGCAGCGTACTTTTTCTTTTTCACGAATAAATCTCTTAGCACAATTTGACCCCCTTCGTTGAGAGCTAAGGTTAGCGTAAGAAGAAAATGGGGCTAACACCAAAGTTTGATGTTAGCCTTATCTTCTCAATCTGTCTAATAACCTCACTCTTTACGTTTAACTTTAACCGCTACGCGGTAGAATGTTTGTCATAACGTGTCATGGTCATTTCGACAAATTTTATACATTACGAGTGAAACTGTATATTCTCTACTAATTCATCGTAAATTTTTAGTGCATCATTTTCTTGTTTTTCTTCCAAAGTAGCATAAAGCTTTCTATACATATCGATAGAATCTCTTGAAACTTTACAAGAAAGAGTTGCTACGTAATCATTTACGATCATCCAAATGCGATATAGTAAATAATTATCGACTTGTTCAATAAGTGTTTTAAAGAACGTTTGATGAAGCGTTGGGACTGAGCTTTCATTTCCTTCAAGTACTTGGTGTAATCTACTTAGTACTTTAGAAAACGTTTCTTTCGGTAAATTACATACAATTCGAATCATATCTTTCTCAAGTAATCGTTTCGTTTGTAATAAATCACGAATTGTTTTCTCATCTTGCAATAAGAACGGAGCAATTAATTGTACAAGACCGTTATCATAAAAGTTTCGAATAAACGTCCCTTCACCACGTCTCGTTTCAATCAATCCTACCAGTTCTAAAGCACGCAATGCTTCTCTTACAGAGGAACGTCCTACGTTTAAGCGTGAACTTAACTCACGCTCAGACGGCAAACGATCCCCCGCCACCAAACCATCCTCTTCCATAATGGAACGGATTTTTTTTACAATTTCGAGATATACTTTTGTATTTGATGATGTCAATGGAAATTCCTCGCTTATTCTTTACCAATCAGCGCTAATTGTTTTGTTTTTTCAGCGATCTCATTTGGATCTACTTGACGGCGAGCTACTCCTGTCTCCATTGCTGCTTTTGCAACGTAAGCCGCTACTTGAGGCGCTACACGCGCGTCAAATGGTGCCGGAATGATATAGTCTGCATTTAACTCATCTTCTGCTACAAGCTCAGCAATAGCCTGTACAGCTGCCATCTTCATTTCTTCGTTAATTTGTGTCGCATGTACGTCAAGTGCACCGCGGAAAATACCAGGGAACGCCAGTACATTATTTACTTGGTTCGGGAAGTCAGAACGACCTGTTCCAACAACAGCTGCGCCCGCTGCTTTTGCCAATTCTGGCATAATTTCTGGAACTGGATTCGCCATTGCAAAAATAATCGCATCGTCATTCATTGTACGAACCATCTCTTCTGTTAATGCACCTTCTGCAGATACACCAATGAATACGTCCGCACCTTGTACAACATCAGCTAAAGAACCTTCTATACGATTCTTATTTGTATATTTTGCAACTTCATCCTTCACCGGATTCATACCTGTAGGACGACCATCATAGATTGCGCCTTTACGGTCACACATAATAATGTCGCGTACACCATAGCGATATAAAAGTTTAATAATTGCAATACCTGCTGCACCTGCGCCATTTGCGACAACTTTAATGTCAGACATTTTCTTTCCAACTAATTTCAGTGCATTTACAAGACCTGCTACTGTTACAATAGCTGTTCCGTGTTGATCATCATGGAAGATAGGAATATTTGTTTCTTTTTTCAAACGCTCTTCAATAATGAAGCAGTTTGGTGCTGCGATATCTTCTAAGTTAACGCCGCCAAAAGTTGGCTCCATTAATTTTACAGTTTCAACAATTTTATCTACATCGTTTGTATTTAAGGCAATTGGGAATGCATCTACACCAGCAAAGCTCTTGAATAATACAGCTTTACCTTCCATTACTGGAAGAGATGCTTCAGGTCCAATGTTACCAAGACCAAGTACAGCTGTTCCATCTGTCACAACTGCTACCATATTTCCCTTCATCGTATATTCATATACCTTACTTTTATCGTCATAAATTTCTTTACAAGGTTCTGCAACCCCTGGAGAATATGCAAGACTTAAATCTTTTGCATTTTCTACTTTTACTTTTGATACAGTTTCTAATTTTCCTTGATGCACTTTATGCATGTGAAGTGCTTCTTCACGAAGTGTTGACAAACTATCCACTCTCCTCAAATTATTCTTGCTGATATCAATTTCTCCAAGTGGTCTGACCACGAACACTACTACTATAATAATCGAAGTGTAGGGAAATTGTCCATTATATTTTCACAACTACATTTTCTTCCCCGACAATTTCACGAAGTGCTCCTAAACATTCTTCACTTGGATGAATCGATAAACTCCGAGATAATTGTACCATTTTATGTTCCTTTTCATAATAAATTAGTACTTTCGCAAAACCTGAATAGTCGAACAATATTTTCGTAACCTGATTTAAAAGCTTTTTCTCATACTGAGACGGCAATTTCACGTAAACAGATGCGTCTTTCTTTTCTTCATAAACATCCATTTCCTCTAGCGGATATAGTCCATTTACAATCCATTGCAGCTTATGATTTCTTAGCTCAATCGTACCGTCAACTAAAACAATTGCTCCTTCTTGCAACTTATCCGAGAAATGTATATACGTTTCCGGGAAGAGGACTGCTTCCATTTCATCATTTTGATCACAGAATGTAATAAATGCCATCTTTTGAAACTTTTTCGTACGAATCACTCTCACACTTGTTATATACACAATAGCTCTTTGTACTTTTTTCTTGTGTCGCATCGCCTGAGCGAGAGATGGAATTTCTAATTCTTTTGCTAACTTCACATATTGCGCTGTCGGATAACTTGATAAATAAAAGCCAAGCGCTTCCTTCTCTTTATTTAGTTGTTCAATAAAAGATAACTCTTCTCCTTGTACATATTTTGATTTTGGAACAGCATCTCCTAAATCACGTGCGAGATTCGCGTACTCTAACGCCCCTTTAATACTTTTCCATAAATTCGTTCTCGAAACACCAAAATCGTCAAAACATCCCGACCAGACGAAAGCTTCTAAATTACGCTCCGTTACGAACTTTGACGGCATACGAAGACAAAATTCAAATAAATCTTCGAACATTTTTTTCTCTCGTTCTTCTAATAATGCCGTCACTGTAGCCATGCCAATATTTCGGATCGAAAGTAAACTGTAACGTATCGCATTCCCTTCTATTTGGAAGTTGTAGCCACTCCTCTGAAGAGACGGTGGCAAAACGTGAAAACCTTTCCGCTTCGTTTCTCGTATATACTGTACAATCTTATCTTCATTTCCAATTGCGCTTGATAATAATGCCGTCATAAATTCCAGCGTATAATTCGCTTTCAAATAGGCAAGCTGATATCCGATCATACTGTAAGCTACAGCGTGACTTCGGTTAAAACCGTAATTCGCAAATCTTACAATTAAATCATAAATTTTCTCTGCGGATGTCTCATCATAACCATTTCGCAAACATCCTTGGACGAAATGCTTACGTTCCTGATCTAAAATATCACGATTTTTTTTACTCACCGCACGGCGCAGTAAATCTGCTTCTCCGAGCGAAAAACCAGCTAACTTCGATGCAATTTGCATAATTTGTTCTTGGTATACAATGACGCCGTATGTTCTTTCTAAAATTGGCTTTAAATCCGGATGTAAATATTCAATTTTTCTTTTTCCATGTTTCGATTCAATAAAAGTCGGTATCTGTTCCATCGGTCCTGGTCTGTATAACGAGTTAACAGCTACGATATCTTCAAACTCATTCGGTTTTAACCCGCGAAGTACATTTCGCATACCACCCGACTCAAGCTGGAATACACCTGTTGTATCCCCTCTCCCTAATAATTGGAACGTCTTTTCATCTTGAAGAGGTAAGTTTCTTATATCGATTTCTTTCCCTGTTTTGTTCGCGATAAATTTTATAATATTTTCAAGTAACGTTAAATTACGTAATCCTAAAAAGTCCATCTTAAGCAAACCAAGTTCTTCTAGCGCATCGGCTGGATATTGCGTAACATAAACATCGTTATGTCCTTCTTGAATTGCTACACTTCCTGTTAGCGGTTCTTGACTCATAATAACACCAGCCGCATGAATAGACGTATGACGTGGTAAACCTTCTACACGTTTTGCGATTTCAAATACACGCTCATGCAGAAGATTCCCTTGTATAAACTCACGAAGTGATTGTGATTCTTCATATGCATCTTTTAACGTTATACCAAGCTTTGATGGGATAAGTTTTGAAAATATATCAATATCTCGCGGCGGAAGCCCCATTACGCGGGCAATGTCTCTAATTGCCGCTTTTGCTGCAAGCGTACCAAACGTTACAATTTGCGCAACACGGAGCTGACCGTATTTATCTTTCACATAGCGAATCATCTCATCACGTCTTACGTCTGGAAAATCAATATCAATATCGGGAAGCGTCACACGTTCAGGATTTAAAAACCTTTCAAATAATAGATCGTATTCAATTGGATCAATATCTGTAATTTCTAATACGTATGAAACGAGTGAACCAGCTGCCGATCCACGACCTGGTCCTGTTAGAATATGATTTTCATGTGCATACTTCATAAAATCCCATACGATGAGGAAATAATCACTAAATCCCATACGAGAAATAACATTTAATTCATGATCCAAACGCTTTATATGCACTTCTTTCGGTTCACCATATCGTTTCCGCAAACCTTCTTCACAAACACGACGCAAATATATATCACTCGTTTCATTAGACGGAACAGGAAATTTCGGAAGTTGATTTACATGGAACGGTATTTCTACTTGGCAACGCTCTGCAATTTTTATTGTATTTTGGATTGCTTCCGGCGCGTGGGAAAATAGTGCTTCCATTTCATCCGATGACTTTAAATAATACTGATCTGTTTTCAGCCTCGGCCTATCTGGATCAGTCATTTTCGTTCCACTTTCAACAGATAGTAAACATTCGTGAACAAGCGCGTCACTTTGATTGATATAGCGCACATCGTTTGTTGCAACGACCGGAATATTAACCCTACTAATAAATTCAGGTAGTTTCTCTTGTAAAAGCAACTCATCTTGAATCGCATGATGCTGCAAACTCATATAAAAATGGCCAAACATATTTTGATACGTGCGAGCTACTTCTTCAGCCTGACTCTCATTGTCTTCTAGTAATAATTGCTCAATTTCGCCATCTTTACCTGGTGAAATTGCAATTAATCCTTTCGCATAATGCGCAAGCCACTTCTTAGGAATACCTTCTTTGGACTTTGTCATAATACTGCTAGAAATCTTTAATAAATTTTGGTAGCCTATTTCATTCTCAGCAAGTAATACAAGCGGATAAGACCTTTCTTCTTCTTCACTAAAAATAGAAGCGGTTAATCCAATAACAGGCTGTATACCATGTTTCTTACATGCTTTATAAAACGGAATAACGCCATACATAACATTTTCATCCGTAATAGCCAGCGATGAAAAACCGAGTTCTTTCGCCCTGACTACAAGCTCATCAATTTTACAAGCACTTTTTAATAAACTAAAAACGGTTTGACATTGTAAATGCACAAACTTCACTGTTGTACCCTCTCTTTACCTATTTGACTACTTTTATTATAGGTGATGAGGAAAGCGGAAATCAAAACATACTTCTTATACTTTGTCCATATATATGAAGAAGAAAGGGGAATGACGATGGATGTAAGAGAACATACTTTTTTCTCTCTGCTTATTATTAGTTATTTTATTGCCTTTGGGGTTATACTTGGCGGTTCATTAATTGGTGGATTTGGTGCGTTTCTTATCGGAAAACCAGCTCTAACTTACATTAATCAATTCGCCCAAAATTTAAGAATTTGGGCACTCGTTGCAGCAATCGGCGGAACATTCGATACCTTTTATAGCTTTGAAAGAAGTTTCTTTGGCGGAGATATGAAAGATATCGTAAAGCAAATTCTCCTTATTTTTTTCGCAACTGGTGGTATGCAAACAGGTCTCATTATTATTAAATGGCTAACGCAGGAACATGTATGAGAGTACCAAGTGCCAATACAGCAAAAAGATGGTACTTAGTATTAGCTGGGGCTGCTGTTGGAGGCGTGTTGAGCTGGTTTATTTTTTTGTACATATACGGTGTTTTTCAAGAAGAACAAGCTAGTAAAATAGCAGAACAAAGAGAAATTATAGAAAAACAAGAAGCAAAGCTCCACGTCCTTCTCGAAGATCAAGAAAAATTGAACACTGAAAATAAACGGCTCTTAACCATTCAAGAGATTAAAATAAAACTTATCAATCGAGAAAAATACGATTTAGACAATCTCACACTCGAAAATATGACTACATCTATCCATAATGACCTCCAACATCTTTTAACGAAAAACATTCAAAGTATCGCAAAAAATAAAGACCTACTTAAAAAGGTAATCGAAAATAAAACGTACAAACATTACGATCGGCTATACCGTTTTAAAGTCGATACAATATCTTTTGATACAGTGCTTGAAATTAGCATTACTATAGAGAAAGAAAAATAAAGAAGGAGGGCTTTAGCGCCGCTCCTTCTTTTCGTTCTAACATATAGTCTCTTATTTACAAATCTCACGTAAATCAGCAAAAAGACGATCCGCTTCTTCCCAAGAAGATGCCTTCGCACCAGAAGCCATCGGATGCCCCCCGCCGTTATATTGCATTGCTAATTTGTTTATAACTGGTCCTTTTGAACGAAGACGAACACGAATTACGTCGTCTTCCTCTAAAAATAGAACCCACGCCTTTAATCCATCAATATTGCCAAGCGCTCCAACAACACCAGATGCTTCAGAAGGAAGTACATCAAACTCTTCTAATACTTCTTTCGTTAATTTAATGTAAGCTGCTCCTTCTTCTACCATCGTAAAGTTTTGTAAAATATAACCGTTTAAACGAGCAATTTTTTCTTTTGTCTTATACATCTCATTGTATAAATCTGTGAATTTCACACCCATGTCAACAAGCTCACTTACGTAACGAAGTGTTTTTGCTGTCGTATTCGGGAATAAGAAACGACCTGTATCTCCAACAATTCCTGCTAAAATAAGGCGGGCTGCTTCTTTTGTTATTTTTAATCCTTTATCTTTTCCATAGTTATAAAACTCATAAATCATTTCACTTGTAGAACTCGCTGTCGTATCTACCCACGTAATATCTCCATATGGATCTTCATTTGGATGATGATCAATTTTAATTAACATCTTCCCTTTTGTATAGCGTTGATCGTCAACACGTTCTTGATTCGCAGTATCACAAACAATAACAAGCGCATTTTCGTATACACTATCTTCAATATCATCCATTACTCGTAAGTATGCTAGTGACGGTTCATTGTACCCAACCGTATAAATATTTTTCTCTGGAAACGATTCTTGTAGAATTGTACCAAGACCACCCTGTGAACCTAACGCATCTGGATCCGGACGCACGTGGCGATGAATAATAATTGTATCAAACTCTTTAATTGCTCCTAAAATTTGCTCATGCATATGTATAATCTCCTTTTTAATCAACTTCTTCACTTTATCCTCCATTATAACGGAAAGTATTTCATACATGCGAACAATTGCTTTATAATAAAAGTTAGAAAGTTTAGATATTTCTTTTTCTTTTCTATTATTTTTCACAAAGCGATGGGAGTGTTCATTATGCCAGTATTAGTCTTCTGTATTATCGTCTCATTTATGTTGTACCTCTTTTACAAAACAAAATACTTTCGTACAAACCGCCCAATGGAGAAAGGTTGGCTCTCAGGAAAATCCGCAATGGCACTCGGTTCATTCGTTTTATTTTTCGGGATAAACCAATTCTTTTTAGAACTTTCAACCGCTCGTATTATCGTTGGTGTTTTATTCGTTCTATTTGGTAGTGCAAGTGTATTTAACGGGTTTCGCCAATACAAACATTTCTTGCCATTAGCAGTTAAAGAAGCTGAAGTCTATGAAGCAACGTAAAAAAGCATCAATATTGTGATGCTTTTTTACGTCCCTTAACTTTCAAAATCATATACGCAACAAACGCAGATGGTATATTAAATGGGTTCCCTTGTACGTGAAAATGTAATTGTTCTTCTCCAAAAGACATTTTTTCATATAGCTCTCGCTGAGATAATCCTGTCTTTTCCTTTTTTTCATGTAAACCTTGTAAATATAAATATTGAATCGGTATCATTACAAGAAAGTAAAATAGTGCGATACTACCAAAAAAGAGTACGGCTGACGACATAATGCATACCACCTCTCACGATTCCATTTTCTTACAATATAATCATAACACAATATACAACTGAATTGAATTATTATTCCGTCTTTTCTCACATTACTTTTCCACTCCATCCCATACATATTTCACTAAAACTCCCATCTAAAATCATGCCTTTCAAATTTAAAACAACAAAAAAAGATGGAACAAATCAAAACGATTTGTTCCATCTTTTTATTTATCGATTAACTGAACCATAAGTAATGCTTTTCCAACAACATTACCTTCATGATGCACCTCTACATCGACCTTACCAAATTTACGTCCAATTTCTAATACTTTCGGATGAACAGATACAACATTATCAATTTGAACCGGCTTTACGAAATAAATCGTTAAGTTTTCAACAATTAAATCGCTTTTCTTTTGCGCACGAATGACGCGATTTGTCGCTTCTGTCACAATTGTTGCAAATACACCGTACGATAACGTCCCGATTGAGTTCGTCATTTGCGGCGTCACCGAAAATTGATATAGATGCTCATTCTTCGCTTCTTTTGGTGTCATAAATTGATTCGTTACAATATCATCAATGGTTTCTCCAACTTGTGGCTGACGTTGAATCATTTGCAGTGCCTGAAGTACATCTTGACGGCTAATAATACCTTGCAGTTTGTTTCCTTCCTCAACGACAGGAAGTAATTCAATTCCTTCCCACACCATCATACGTGCCGCAGCTGCGACAGACATTTTACCGTTCACTGTAATTGGGTGTTTTGTCATTACTTTATCAATTGGTGTTTCTTTCGCTACTCCGATCATATCTTTTGAAGTTACGATTCCTAGTACTTTGTTACTTTCATCGACAATTGGATATCTTCCGTGCATTGTCTCTTCGTTATATGCATGCCATTGCTGTACTGTATCACTCGGCTTTAAATATAACGTTTCTTCAATTGGCGTTAAAATATCTTCAACGAGTACAATTTCTTTCTTAATAAGTTGGTCATAAATTGCACGATTAATTAACGTTGCGACCGTAAATGTATCGTAGCTACTTGAAATGATCGGCAGCTTTAATTCGTCTGCTAATTTCTTCACATGATCTTCCGTATCAAAGCCGCCCGTAATTAATACAGCGGCTCCAGTTTCTAGCGCTAATTCATGTGCATTGGTACGGTTACCAATAATGAGTAAATTCCCAGCTTCTGTATAGCGCATCATCGCTTCTAACTTCATAGCTCCGATTACGAATTTATTTAATGTTTTATGTAGTCCTTCTCTGCCCCCAAGTACTTGACCGTCGACAATGTTAACGACTTCTGCATATGTCAGTTTTTCGATATTCTCTTTCTTCTTTTGTTCAATTCGAATTGTTCCGACACGTTCAATTGTACTAACATATCCTTTATTTTCTGCATCTTTAATTGCACGGTAAGCGGTCCCTTCACTTACACTCAAATCTTTCGCAATTTGTCTTACAGAAATTTTATGGCCTACTGGCAGGCTATTAATATGTTCTAAAATTTGGTTATGCTTGGTAGCCAAATGGTTTCACCATACTTTCTTTTCCCTAAATTCTTCATGTGTTGTACTTTCAGTATACTATATTTTCAAAACTGTTACACTCTCTCTTTGCATCATGCCCATCAACTTAAAAATCTTCACTACCCCCAAGTGTAAAAAAACGTTATTCTTTCTAAAAAAGCTAGACTAGAAAGGATGACGTTTTCTTATGAATCTCTCGATTC